>JBGTFI010000607.1:0-1869 GCA_041747335.1 Phycisphaeraceae bacterium
TTCGACCGGCTGGGAAACGAGTCGGCCGCGAGATTCCGCCCACGCGCTCGCGGCCGACCCTTCCCGTCGGAATTGTGGAGACGAACTCGAACCCGATCGTTGGCGATGGACAACCTTCTTACAAAACTTTGCCAGCGCAAGCTGATCGATGAGGCGGCCGCGGAAAGGGCGCGGGCGCTTCGTTCGCAGGGCAAGAGCCTGGACGATTCACTGCTGCACTGCGACGGTCTGACCGAGGCGATCCTGCTGCGGTTCCTGGCCGAGGAGTTCGCGCTACCCTACAGCGAGCTTGAGGACGCGGCGCCGGATCGTGAGTTCCTCGGGCGGTTTCCCGCCCGGCTGCTGATGCATCATGGATTACTACCCCTGCGCGAAAGCGAGGGGGTGGTTTGGATCGCGACGAGCAAGTTGTTCGAGACCACCGGGCTGGACGCGCTGCGGCTTTCGACGGGGTTCACGTATCAGCCGGTGCTGGCGCCCTCGACGGAGATTCAGCGCTGCCTCAAGCGTTTCCTGGGGGTCGGGGCGGAGACGGTGCAGTCGCTGGTGACGGGGGCGGCCGAGGCGGGCATCGAGGTGCTCGACGACGGGGACGAGGACTCGGGGGATCTGTCGGACGCCGCGGAAGACGCGTCGATCATCAAGTTCGTCAACCAGATTCTTTCGGAAGCGATCGAGCGGCGATCGACCGACGTGCATATCGAGCCTTTCGAGCATCGTCTGACGGTTCGTTACCGGATCGACGGGGTGCTTCAGGAGGCGAACATTCCGCCCGAGGCGCGGGCGTTCCAGGCGGCGATCGTCTCGCGGCTGAAGATTCTCAGCCACCTGGACATCGCGGAGAAGCGGTTGCCTCAGGACGGACGGATCAAGCTGCGCGTGGCGGGGCGCGAGGTGGACGTGCGCGTGTCGATCATTCCGATGCTGCACGGAGAGGCCGTGGTGCTGAGACTGCTGGATCGAAGCGCGGCCCTGCTGGGGCTGGACCATCTGGGGATGGCGCCGGCGGACATGGACATGTGGAAGCGCGTGCTTCGTCTTCCGCATGGGATCATTCTCGTGACCGGTCCGACCGGCAGCGGAAAAACCTCGACGCTGTACGCGGCGCTGTCGCACATCAACGATGTGGACCGCAAGATCATCACGATCGAGGATCCGATCGAATACCACCTGGGTGGGATCAATCAGATCCAGGTCTCGACCAAGAGCGGGTTGACGTTCGCACGGGGGCTGCGGGCGATCCTGCGGCACGATCCGGACGTGATTCTGATCGGCGAGATCCGCGACCATGAGACGGCCGAGATCGCGGTGCAGGCGTCGCTGACGGGTCACCTGGTGTTCTCGACGCTGCACACCAACGATGCGCCCAGCGCGGTGACGCGGCTGATCGACATGGGCATCGAGCCGTACCTGGTGGCGTCGTCGCTGGAGCTGGTGCTGGCGCAGCGGCTGCTGCGGTTGATCTGCCCGTCGTGCAAGAAGGAGATCCCCGATGGGGACGCGTGGCGGGAGCGATCGAGCAAGGATGATGACCTGCCGGCGGTGCTGTACCACGGAACGGGTTGCCCGCAGTGCCAGGGGACGGGGTATCGGGGCAGGCGGGCGATCTTCGAGATGATGCCGGTGACGGAGGAGATCCGGGCGCTCATTCTCGAGCGTGCCTCGGCGGGGGTGGTGAGGCGCGTGGCGACCTCGCAGGGGATGCTCAGCCTGCGCGACGACGGAATGCGTCTGGTGCGCGCCGGGCTGACGACGATCGAAGAGGTGCTGCGGGTGGCGAAGGACGATACGCTCAGCGGCGCGCTTCGGCAGGCCGCGGTGGGCGCGAACGGGAAGGAGGGTGCGTGATGCCCGCCTTCGCATACACGG
>JBGTFI010000608.1:0-9830 GCA_041747335.1 Phycisphaeraceae bacterium
CGCCCGGTCGATCGCTCCACGCACCGTCCCCGCGGCACCGCCGGAAGAGCTTCCGCCCCCGAGAACCTCCAGCGTCCGCTTCGCCAGCGTTTCATCGATCGAACCCAGCAGCTTGACATCGAACCATTGCCTCGCGAGCGATGATCGCCCGGCCAGCCGCATGGTCGCCACGATCGCCTCGTCCCGCCGCTCGGGCGTAAGCGACTCAAAGTCGATCGCCCGCGCTACCTTCGGCATCGCCGTCTCGTGCCCTTCGACCGTGTCGACCAGCGCCGTCAGAATCGCCCCCGGATCCGGCCCGCCCGGCTCCGCGAGGTAGCGGTTGGCGGTGAAGAGCATCTCATCGACCTGCACCTCATTGTTCAGGTTCGCGTTGAGCAGCGCTCGCAGCGCCAGCAGCTTCGTCTCCGCGTCCAGAGCATCCCCCGACACTTCGAGCAGACGCTTCACCAGCCGCTGCGTAGTGTCGGAAGGCGCGACGAGCTGCGCGAAATCCCCCGCGATGATCCGGCGCGCCCCGGCATCGCCGCGGTTGATGATCGCCTCCACCAGCCGGTAGGTCGTATCCCCAAGCACCGTGCGCTCGAGCACCCCGCTCGAAGCGATCGCCTGCGCCGCCACCCGCGCGCTGAACGGATGCCCCTTCACCACCAGGTCGCTGAGCACCTGCAGATCGCTGATCACCTCCGGGGGCAACGGCTCGACATCCATCGGCGCCGGCGCGGCGCCCCGGGCGCCGCGGCTCGAACCCGAGGTCGCCGAACGGAAAGTCTGTCCCGCCAGGCGTCGCGCCGCTTCAAGCTCCCGATGCTGAATCGTCCAGCTCGGCACGCCGCTGAGGTCAATGGTGTGGCTCGTCGGGCCTGTGCCCACCTCGAAGATTGCCCAGACCCGCACGGGCAACGGAAGCACAAAGTCCATCGGCAACTCGGACACGGACTTCTGAAGCTGCTGAAACGTCGCGCGCTCCTCGCGCTGGCGGTCGCGCTCCGCCCGCAAGCGCTCGGCCTCCGCGCGACGCTGCTCAGGTGTCTGATTGTCCGTGCGACGTGGGGCCGGCGGCGTCGGACGCGCGCCGCCTGTTCTGCCTTGGAAGTTAGGATCCTGCGCCCGCAGCAGATCCCGATCCAGACGCAGGGCATACAGCAGCTCCGGCTGCTGCTCGACCTCGCCCCCGGGGATCGGCGTCAGACGCCACGAGATCGAGTGATCCGGGTTCGCATCGAACCGCGGGGTGAGCGTCGGGGCGCGCTCCGGGAACACCGGCTCCACCATCGCCGCCGGACCCGTCGGCGCCGGCGTCCCCGTCGAGCGCCCGGCATCGACAGGCGCCAGCTCCCGCGCCGCCGGATCCACCACCTGCCACGCGATGAACCGCCCGCCCTGCACCCGAATCAGCGTGTTGTTCACCTCAATGCGCTCAACCCCGGGCGTGATCACGATCGGAATCCACATCAGCGACCGTCCATCCCGCGCCGAAACCTTCCACACCGGATCGACGATCGATTGCTGAAACACCTGCTCGGAAGTGACCAGCGATGAGACATCCAGATCAACGCCGCCCTGCTGCGCCCGTGCGGGCATGGTCGGCCCCATCACGAAGACCCCGGCCAAGGCCAGCAACATCGTCAGCACTCTTTCGCGCACGCGGCGGAGATTGATTCCCTGGGGCGGATGCATGTCAAGTTCCCTCGAATGGTGGGAGGCGGGCCATCCCGCGAAGCGCTTGGGGCATTGTAACGCGCCGCCGGGAGTTGGCGCACCACCAAGGCGGACTCGGAGTGCATGAGGTGCATGACAGCGCAGACGGACACATTACCTGGGTGCCATCGCCTCGTCTTCGTGGGCAGGTGGCCGTCATGCTTGGGATTCGGCCGAGGTAGCACAGTGAGCAGGCTGCGATTCATGTCTGGTTTGGGGTCCGGGGGCGGCATTTATTCCTCCCGTCCCCACCGAATCCCTGCCCAAGGAATGCCACAGCGATGGATTCTATGCCTATTTCCAAGGCACTGTTGAAATCAAATGCACATCATTTGGGCATAACCTGGGAGGCTCGGATTTCCGGATGCCAATGTAAGTCCAGTTGTACCAATCAATAACGACGACGCCATCGCCTCTCTGTCCGACGCTGGCACAGCCGTTGAATAGGTGGCTTGCCATGTGGGCGGCCGCGCCTGTCGCGTCAGCGGTGAGTGCTGTCGGACTTGGCTCGACTCCCGGTCAGGCGGTGGAGGCGCGTGTGTACGTCCCGGCCCGCCGTGGTCCCGGTTCCAGATAAGGAGACTGATTCATGCTCGAGACCAAGAGGCGATCAAACCGGACGATGGCGGGCTTCCTCGCCATCGTCCTGCTGGGGCTGGCTGCCTGGCCCGCCCTGGCGCAGGAGGCGGACACGGCGGCCGAGGCCGCCGAGGCGGCGGCGACCGTCGCCGAAGAGGTCAACCACTTCGCCGAGACCTCCCTCGAACTCTTCACCGTCAACAACCTTTGGATCATGATCGCGGCCATGCTGGTCTTTATCATGCACCTGGGCTTCGCGATGGTCGAGTCCGGCCTGACACGCTCGAAGAACACGGTCAACATCCTCTTCAAGAACACCATGATCCCCTGCATCGGGCTGATCACCTACGCCATCTGTGGGTGGCTCATCATGTACCCCGGCGATAGCTGGATCATCCCCAAGTTCTTCGCCTTCGGGTTCGGCATCGGCGGCGGCGAGAAGGGCGTGATCGACATGAACAGCCCCGCCTACAACGCCGGCTACACCGTCTGGACCGACTTCCTCTTCCAGGGCATGTTCGCGGCCACCGCCGCGACGATCGTCTCCGGCGCGGTGGCGGAACGCATCAAGCTCGGGCCCTTCCTGGTCTTCGCGACGCTCTTCGTGGCCATCAGCTACCCGATCACCGGGTCGTGGAAGTGGGGCGGCGGATGGCTCAACGACATGGGCTTCGCCGACTTCGCCGGTTCGACGCTCGTTCACGCCGTCGGCGGAACCGGCGCACTCATGGGCGCTCTCATCCTCGGACCGCGCATGGGCAAGTACAGCAAGGACGGCTCGGTCAACCCCATCCCCGGCCACTCCATGCCCCTGGCGACCATCGGCGTGTTCCTGCTCTGGTTCGGGTGGTTCGGGTTCAACGGCGGCTCGGAACTCAGTGCCGATCCCGCGGGCGTCTCGTGGGTGCTGGTGACGACCTCACTGGCCGCGGCCGGCGGCGCGCTGGGGTGCGGCATGACCTCCTGGATCATCGGCGGCAAACCGGACCTTTCGATGGCCCTCAACGGCATTCTGGCGGGACTGGTGGGCATTACCGCCGGGCCGGATACGGTCAACTGGCTCGAGGCGATCGTGCTGGTGGGCGTTCCCTCCGGAGTGCTGTGCTACCTCTCGGTCATCTTCTTTGACAAGCTGCGCATCGATGACCCCGTCGGCGCGATCAGCGTCCACATGGTCTGCGGCATCTACGGAACGCTCTGCTGCGGGCTGTGGGGCGTCAACGGTCTCTTCGGCGGCGGCGAGACGGCCGGCGGCAAGCAGCTCATCACGCAGATCATCGGGTGCGCCTCGATCATCGCCTTCACCGCCGTCTTCAGCGGCGTGCTGTTCGGCGTCATCAAAGCCACGATGGGCCTGCGCGTCAGCGAAGCCGAAGAGCGCGAAGGGCTGGACCTGGGCGAGCACGACATGGCCGCCTACCCCGACTTCCAGCAGACCTACATCAAGAGCTACCACGCCCGCGAGATCTGACCCCCGCGCCAGGCGTCCGCAACGAACCAAGAGGCACTCGAATCGCAACCCAAACGCGACGAAACGACAGGAGTTGATCCATGCACATGATTGAATGCGTCATCCGGCCTTCGGCCCTCGAAGCCGTCAAGGCCAACCTCGCCAGCGAGGGCATCGCGGGCGTCACCGCCCTCGAATGCAAGGGCTTCGGCAAGCAGAAGGGACACACCGAGCGCTATCGCGGCGCGCGGATGGACGTGGGCTTCCTCCCCAAGATTCTCCTCAAAATCGCGGTCAACGAGGAATACCTCGACAAGGCGATCAACGCCATCGTTTCCGCGGCCCGCAGCGGCAAGGTCGGCGACGGCAAGCTGTTCGTCTACCCGCTCAAGAAGGTCATCCGCGTCCGCACCGGAGAACAGGACCGCGACGCGCTGTAACCACCCAAACGCCTCCACACCGGGCGTCACGTCGTCGCACCCGAGGCGCAATGCCTCCCGACGGCGTGACTCCTTTTTTCTTGCCGGACGATTGCATGTCCCCAGTGGGGCGGGCGTCCCGCCCGCCATTGCGGCGAAGCCGCAAGTCTCCACCGGAAGGCCCCGCAATTCACCGCTGTGTCAGGCCTTCGGCCTGAGGCGGGCGGGACGCCCGCCCCACTACATCCTATTCCACTTCGCCATCCGCCCCCCGCTAACCGCCCCCCGCTCACCCTCACCCATACCCCAGCCGCGCCAGATCCTCCTCATCCAGCCCGAAGTGGTGGCCGATCTCGTGCAGCAGCGTCACGCGGATCTGTTCCTCCAGATCCGCCACGCCCGGCCGGCCGGATTTCATCCGGTTGACCACCCGCACGATCGGCCCGCGGAAAAGCATCACCTGATCCGGCAGCCGCGCATGGTGCTCCACGCTGCGCCGCGTCAGCGCGACGCCCGAGTGCAACCCGCACAACTCCGATCGCCGGCGACTCATCCCCAGCTCCCGCAGCAGCTCATTCGATGGCTCATCCTCCACGATCACCGGCACTTCCTCCAGAAGCGCATGGATGTCCGGAGGAAGCTCATCAATGATCGCGGCAAGCAGATCATCAAACCGCAGTCGGATCGCGGGGGAAAGCATCGGGGGATTGTAGCGGGGGGGGAGGAGAGCTGGCCGGCAATGCAAATGCACGAAACGGAGGTGATCACTACCTCACCTTCACCACCTGCTCCTCCGCGTGGTAGCTCGAGCGCACCAGCGGGCCGGATTCGACGTGCCGGAATCCGATGCGCTCCCCAAGCTCCTTGTAGGCCGCGAACTGCCCGGGCGTCACCCACCGGGTGATCGGCAGATGGTCCCGCGTCGGCTGAAGGTACTGCCCGATGGTCAGAATGTCCGTCCCGGCGCGGGCGATCGTGTCGCGCATGAGTGTTTCGACCTCCTCATCGCGCTCCCCGATCCCCACCATGATGCCCGTCTTGGTCGTCAACCCGGCCGCCTTACAGCGGGCCAGCAGCTCGATTGAGCGGTCGTACTTCGCCTGCGGCCGAACGACGGAATAAAGACGAGGAACCGTCTCAAGATTGTGGTTGAGAATCTCCGGCTTCTCCCGGGTCACGACCTCCAGTGCCTCCCAGTTGCCTTCGAAATCGGGGATGAGCACCTCGACCTGTGTACCGGGGGACTGCTCGCGCACTTCCCGGATCGTCCGCGCCCAGACTTCGGCCCCGCCATCGGGCAGTTCATCGCGGTTGACCGAAGTGATGACCAGGTGCTTAAGACGAAGCAGCTTCGCCGCCTGGCCCACGCGCCGCGGTTCGTCGAGGTCGAGCGTCGGCGGCCGGCCGGTGGCGATGTGGCAGAACCCGCACGAGCGGGTGCAGACATCGCCCAGGATCATGAGCGTCGCGGTCCCGCGCGCCCAGCATTCGCCCATGTTCGGGCACTTAGCCGACTCGCAGACCGTGTGCAGGGCGTGCTCATCGACGATCGCCCGCAGCCGCTGATACCCCGGCCCCCCCGGCAGCTTCGCGCGCAGCCAGTCGGGCTTCTTCCAGCGGATGTAGTCCGCCGGTCGGTTGTCCAGAATGCGGTCGGTCAGGGAGATCACACGGATAGTTTAGCGGGGAAGAGGGGTCAGGGGTTGGGGTCAAGCGATGGTGCTGTATCGCGACTTCCCGACGCTCGGCACCACGCCCCTCATGCGTAGACCTCCCGGACCTCGATGGTCAGGTCAGGGGCGGCCAGAGGAGCGACGGACTCGTGCTGGGTGAGCGTCCGGATGTCTCGATAGGATTGGCCTTGCGGGTCGCGATGGACGAGCAGGGCTTCGCGATCCAGGTCGGCGATCCAGTACTCAGAAATCCCGGCGGCCGCGGAAGCCGGGAGCTTCACATGCTGATCCCGCTTGAGCGAGGAATCAGAGGCCTCAATCAGCAGCAGGACATCGGACCCTTGGGGCAGTGAGGCCTTGTACCCGCCGGGGCGGGGACAAAGCACCATGAAGTCCGGATCGTAAACCTCGCCATCAGCCAGAATGATCGTACCCTGAACACTCGGGAGCAGCCGATCATACAGCGGCGCAAAGAGCGTGGTCAGCCGTGTCAGGACGTGGTGATGGCGGGGCCCGGCGGGAGACCTCGCGACGATCATACCCTCGATCAATTCCACGCGATCCGATGGTCCAAACATGCCTGCCTCGATCATGCGCAGGTAGTCACTGGTGGAAAACCTCCTTGCCGCGAGCGATTCCCCGCGAACCTGGATGTGAGCTTGCGCGGCAGTCATGCACACATTATAGCCCGGGGCCCACACCAGCGATCCGGGCACACGGGCGGTCACACCCCTCCTGTGGCGGCAGGACCGGGCGGCGATTACCATCGTGCGGGATGAGGTGGCTGGGCCTGCTGATGTTGATGGCGATGGGGGTCGGGGTCGGCTGCGCCCCGCGTGCCAGTGAAGGCGGACTGGAGTCGGACAACCCGGCCGCCCAGCTTTACGCCATCCGTCGCGCGGGCGCCTCCGGCGATGCCGCCGCCGCTCCGAAGCTCGTCGAGCACCTCGAGAGCGACGACCCGGCCGTACGCATGTTCGCCATCCTCGCGCTCGAACAACTCACCGGTGAGCGAATGGGTTACAATCCTTACGCCCCCGCCCCAGAACGCCGCGAGGCGGTCGAACGTTGGCGACAGGCCGTGACCCCCGGAAGGGGGGAGATGCCCTTGGAAAGGCAGAAGGCGACGAAGCGGACCAATCAGGCCTCGCAGGCCAGGCAATGAAGCGACCGCGCGGCCCGCGCGGGTGAAGGGAAGCATGTGTTATGGCGGATCTGGGTTCGATGATCGCGGGCAAAGAAACCATTGACGGCGGGTTGTTGGTGACGCTGCAAGGCGAGATCAACTTCGACCGCACCCCGGTGCTGCGCACCGAGCTGGTCGGCCTGCTCGAACGCCAGGGCGTCAGGAAACTCATTCTCGACCTCTCCGCCGTGGACTACATGGACAGCTCCGGCCTCGCCGCCCTGGTCGAAGTCATGCAGATTCAGCGCCGCCGACGCGAACCGCTGGTCCTCTGCGGCATGCAGGAAAAGGTGCGCGGCATCTTCGAGATCGCCCGGCTGGACACCGTCTTCACCATCGTCGACGATCGCCAGGCCGCGATCAAAGCACAGGATTGAAATGACGAAATCCGAATGACCCGTGACGAACGGCAACGGCAGTCCGGTGACTGTCCATGATCCTGGATCCATTCGTCATTCGCATTTCGTCATTCGACACTTCCCAATTCTTCCCATGACCCAATCGCCCCTCGACTCTCCCGACCTTCCTCACGACCGGATCCGCGACAGGGCCGCACGACTCGTCGCCCGCATCGGCGCGCCCGCGGCCGAGGGCGTCCGCTTCATCGGCGCCGCGACCCTCCTGTCCACCAGCGCCCTGGGCTGGCTCTACCGATCGCTGGTGATCCGCAAAGTCCGCTTCGGCAGGCCGGCGCTCTATTCCCAGATGGTCCGCGTCGGCGTGCGCTCGATCGCCGTCATCGTCCTGGTCAACGCCTGCATCGGGTTGATCCTCGCCCTCCAGATGGCCCCGCCCCTCGAAGAGTTCGGGCAGACCGACAAAGTCGCCAACGTCATCGCCGTCGCCGTCGTCCGCGAACTTGGCCCTCTGATCTGCGCCATCGTCCTCACCGGTTTCGCGGGAGCCTCCATCACCGCGGAACTCGGCACCATGGTCGTCGGTGAGGAAATCGAAGCCCTCCAGGCCCACGCCCTCAACCCCGTCCGTTTCCTGGTCCTGCCCCGTATGCTCGCCACCGTCCTCTGCCTCGTGGTGCTCACCATCATCGGAGAGTTCGTCGCCATCACCGGCGGATGGACCATCGCCGTCACCCTCCTGGACATCCCCTCGGGCGTCTACATCGGCAACACCCTCGACCAACTCGGCCTGGCGGACTTCCTCACCGGCCTGTGGAAAGCCGCCGTCTTTGGCGTGCTCCTCGGAGCGATCGCCTGCTACAACGGATTGGCCGTCCGAGGCGGCGCCGCAGGCGTCGGCCGGGCCACCACCTCCACCGTCGTCCTCTCCATCGTCTCGGTCATCTTCACCGACCTGCTCTTTACCGCCATCTTCTACAAGCTCGGGTGGACATAGGCATCCTGCCCGCCTTTCCCCCGTTACAGACTCAAAACACTATTTGCCGCCGGATCGAGCCATGCTCCCCCGCTCCCCCAGCGCCCGCCGGATCTCCGTCGAGCTGTGATTCTTCGCGTCGCCCACGAACACGATCCGACCGCCGCACCGTTCCACCGTCTCCCTTTCAGGCATTTTTTCGAGCGAGTAGTCCGTCCCCTTGGCCTGAAAATGAGGACGAAACAGCTCGATCAGCGCGTTCGGTAACGAATCGTCCAGCGGAACCACGTAGTCCACCGCCGAAAGCGCCGCGATCATCTCCATGCGCTCGGCCTCCGGCGTGAGCGGAGACTGCCGGTTCCGGTTCAGACGGATCGAATGATCCGTATTCACGGCGATGATCAGCACATCCCCCAGCGCGCGCGCCGCCTCGAGGTAACGGATGTGCCCCACGTGCAGCAGATCGAAGCACCCGTTCCCGAAGACGATGATCTTTCCTTGCTGACGCAGCGCATCAATCCGTGGCGCCAGATCGCGAGGGTCGGTATGGATCTTGACGGTTGTGGACATCTTTGTGCGAAAAGCCGCCGCGGAGGGGCTTATGGTAATCTGTTTGCCCGGCCGGTCCAACAACGCCGTCATTTCCCTGTCGTCCAGTGAGCACCCGACCGATCCAGTTCGACACGCCGCCCGGGAAGCTTGTGGTCATCATGCCCACCTGGGTCGGCGATGTGGTCATGGCCACACCCTTGCTCCGGACCTTCCGGCGCAGGTTCCCCGAAAGCCATATCACCCTCCTGCTCCAACGCTATCTCGCCGACCTCGTCGATGGCGGCACCTGGATGGATCAGTGCGTGTACCTTCCGGCGAAAAAGCCCAGGGACCAGGCGCGCCGCGCCCAGCGGGACCTGGTTCGCCAACTTCGCTCGCAATCCATTGACCTGGCGATGCTCCTGCCCAACTCGTTTCGTTCGGCTTTCCTGGCATGGCGGATCGGGGCCCGCCGCCGCGTCGGCTACAACCGCGACGGACGCCGCCTGCTCCTGACCGACCCTCTGCCCGTGCCCAATCGCGTGCGTGGCCGATATCACCCGATGCCCCTCGTCGAGTACTACGCGAACCTCGCCCAGGCCCTGGGCTGCGAGCACCCCGGCGATCACCTCGAATTGTTCACCTCCGAACGTTGCGACGCGGCCGTCAACGCCCTGCTGAAACGGCACAACCTTGACCATCGCCCCAGGGTCGTGATCTGTCCCGGAGCGAAGTTCGGCGCGAGCAAGTGTTGGCCGCCCGATCGCTTCGGCGCCGTGGCGGACCGGCTGGTCGAGCGATACGGCGCCACCATCGTCATCTCCCCCGGCCCGGGCGAAGAGCCGCTCGCCCGCGCCATCGCCGGAGCGATGCGCCATCCGGGCGTCGTCCTCGAGAACCCCTGCCTGACGCTCGGTGAACTCAAGTCTCTCATCCGTGGGGCGGACCTCCTGCTGGGC
>JBGTFI010000609.1:0-5261 GCA_041747335.1 Phycisphaeraceae bacterium
GTCGGCTCGGGGATCGCGGGCAACGACGCGGGGCTGTGCCCCGCCGCCTCAAGGAATCCCATGAACAGATCGAAATCTCTCAGGTCCGTTCGCCCGTCGAAGTTCATGTCCCCGGTGAACGGCGTCGTCCCCGGACCGAAGTGGTCGCGCAGAATGAAGTAATCCAGCTCGTCCACCGCGTCATCGAGATTGAAGTCCCCCAGGAACGGCCGCAGATCGTCCACCCCCGTCTCGATCCTCACGTTGTCGATCACGAAGTCGGTGAACCGGTTGCGCAGCGCGAACTGATCGAACGTAAGCCCCAGCGGGCTTTGCGTGTCCGAGGCGGTCAGCACGCGCTGACCGTCCACGTCCAGCAAGAGAATGACCCCGAAAGGCGCTTTGGTGATCTTGAAGCCGAACGTGTAGTTCTCCCCCGCCACCAGCGCCGGTTCGGTCGCGCTCACCCCGAAACGCGCGCGGGCCTCCTCCCCGGCCAGGATGCCCGATGCCGAGCTGAACCCCTCCTTCCCGAAGCTGATGATCCCCCCGCCCAGCGAGGGGAAGTTCGCCGAATAGCCCGCGTCGTCGGCCACCTGCCCCGACGTCCCGTTCGTGTTGAAGAACCCGAACGACGGAATGAACCCGGTCGTCGCCGCCACCGGCGAGATTGAGTCGTCATACCGGAAGTCGAGCGTCACCGAGATGAACTCGCCGTCCTCCATCAAGGTCGCCTCGGCGAACTCCGCGGCGACGACGTTGAGGCTCACGCCCCCCACCACCCCCGACAGCGCCAACCCGCCGCCCAGCCCCGCCGAATCGTCGATGACCGACAGCGACACGTTCCCCGCGCCGGAGAACCACTCCAGCCCCGTCGTGTTTCCCGCGCCCGATGCCGCGCCGTCTTCGAAGTCGTCCAGCACGATCAGGTCCGCCTCGCCCAGAGGCGCACGCGCCAGGGCGATCGCCGCCGCCGTGAGAATCATTGTTCTTCGATGCCGTCTCATGAATCCGCTCCTTGTGTCACGCTCCTGGATGAACCGGTCGCTCGATCGCGCCCCCGGCACCCCCGGCGCCGCCTGCGAAGCACCCCCGCAAGCCCCAGCGCCATCACGCTCAGCGCCCCAGGCTCGGGCGCCAGCAGCGCCGCCGAAGCGCCCGCGCCGTTGACCAGCTCGTACATCTCAAGAAACCCATCCAGATCGAAGATGTCGATGTCGCCGTCGAGGTCGAAGTCCCCGTCGCTGAACACCACCGGAATGCCCAGGTGCTGGTTGCCCCAGTTGGACATCAGCCGGTTGAAGTCGGCCACGGTGAGCAGGCTGTCGCCCGTGAAGTCGCCCGGAAGCGAAACAGGCCGATTGCCCGTCTCGACCAGGACATTGTCGATCAGGTACGGCGAAAACCGCGATCGGATCGCCAACTCGTCGAAGCTCGTGAACGCCCCCTCACCGCTCAGGTCGAATGTCCGGAGCACCTGAACCCCGTCGGCGTGGAACAGAAGCTCCACCCCCGTGGCGAGTCTGGCGATCTCCAGCCGGAGGTTGTAGTTCTCCCCTTCTGTCAGGAAAAACTCGTTGTTCTCCACCCCGTTGAAGTTGAACGCCTCGGCCCCGGCCAGAATGCCCGACGCCGAGTTCGCCGCTTCCTTGCTGAAGCTGGTGTTGTTGGCGCCGCTGTCGCTGGTGGTGGCGATGGTGATCGAATACCCGAAGTCGTTGTCCGTCACGTCCGTGCCGGGGCCGGGCGTCCCGTTGGAGTTGAAAAGCCCGAATTGCGGGGTGAACGCCGGCTGAATGCTCGGCGGTCCGTCAAACCGGAAATCAAAGCTCAGTCGGATGAAGTCCCCCGTGTTCGCCAGCGCCACGGGCGTGAAACCCGCCGCCAGCACATTCACCGACGAGGCCGGATTCCCCACGTCCACCGCCAGGGCAAGCCCGCTCCCCAGCCCGGCGCTGTCGTCCACCACCGAGAACGTCGAGGCCGACTTCGAGATGAACCACTCGGCGCCCGACGTGTTCCCTGCCCCCGCCGCCACACCGTCTGAAAAGTCGTCCATCAGCACCTGCCCCGGCGACTGTCCCGCGACCGACCATCCCGCCGCGAGTGCGATCCACCCGAACCGATAGAGATGTCCCTTTTTGCCTGACATGCCTTGCTCCTGTGCTCCTGCGACATGAGCCCGCCCCGACGCGGACTCCGACAGCACCACGCCTTCAAGGCCGGCCGCGAAAGAATCTCGCCGCACAGGCCTCCACACACGCACTTTCCGCCGGGAAGGTCAACCGTCCGCGGGCCTTATGGCCTGGCCTTGAATCCGCCGGGCGAACCATCCGACTCTTCCGGTTCGATCAGAACCGGGTCGATCGTCACCGTCACCTGCCTGCGCTCGTGCGGATGGCGCATCCGCCACAGAAGCTGCTCCACCGCACGCTTGCCCATCGTCTCGGCGCCCACATCCACCGTCGCCGGGCGGGGCGACAACCCCGCCAGGTACGTCTTCTCGTTCGCCACCGAAACGATCTCCACATCCCGCCCCGGCTCCACACCCTCCGCGCCCATCGCGCGATACACCACCGCCGTCAGCAGGTCGTCGGGCACGAACAGCCCCGTCACAGGCGGCGAGGCCTCCTTCACCCGCCTGACCAGCGGACGCACCAGCCGCTCCAGCCCGTCGAAGCCCAGCTCCCCGATCGTCGGACGCGGCGACGGATCATCCAGGAACATCTCCACCTTCCGGCCCGCGCGAAACGCGCTGAAATGAAACGACTCGCACCGCGAACGATAAACCGGATAACCCCCCAGCGGATTGAGACACCCCAGCCGCTCATGCCCGCGCCTCAGGAGAAACTCCATCGCAAGCTGACCCACCGCCTCATTCCCCGGCAGCACGTGATCGTTCGAGGGCGTGGTCTGCGAGGTCACCCACACCAGCGGAAAACGCTGGAGCTTCGCCCAGAGCCGCGCGCCCGGCTTCTGCCCCATCCCCAGAATCCCGTCCACCGCCTCGTCCTCGACGATCGGCGGAAGATCCCCCTCCTCATCCACGTGCGCGAACACAAGATTGATCCGCTGCTGAGACAGCGCCCCCGCCACCCCGCGAAGCTGCTCCGAGAAAATGCCCGCGTGCAGGCGGTGCGCATCCCCGAACTCCAGCAGCGCCACGCAACCGGTCCGGATCCCCTCGCTCACCCGCGTCCTGGGTCCGCGCCGCCGCGCCGCGGGCGGCGGAACGTAACCGATCTCCCGCATCGCCTTGCGAACCGCCTGCGCCGTCGAGCTCGACACACTGCGGTGCCCATTGACGACCTTCGACACCGTCGCCTGCGACACACCAGCCAATCTGGCAACCTCCACCATCGACATGATGCCCCCATTAGACACCGGGGCGGCCCGGCTGTCAAGAGTAATATTCACGAATAATAGAATTATCTTATTCGGGTGCGACCGGCCGGACTCGATCCCCGATGGTCGTTTACGTGCAATTTAAAAGATCATATCGCGCCTTCGCCCGCCCGCCCCCGGCGACATGATCTGTGATAATATTACTGATAATATACTTAAAGGTTTTCCTCAGAGTTCTCCTCTCACCGTTGCGGTACGCCGCGCGCGGACGTATAAGCGGGGGTTCCGTGATCCTCGAAAAGGCACCTCCATGACGCGATTCACCCTTCTGCTGGCCGTCCTCCTCCCCGCCATCGCGCCCGACGGGCAACCCGGTACGCTCGAGCGCGTCAAGTTCAACCACCCCGGGCTCGTCGTCGACCTGGGCGTCGGACTCTGGGCTTGGCCGCTCCCCATGGACTTCGACGGCGACGGCCACCTCGACCTCGTCGTCTCCTGCCCCGACAAGCCCTATTCGGGGACATACTTTTTCAGAAACCCCGGCGGGCAAGGCCCCACGCCCGCCTTCGAACCGGCAGTGCGCATCGGCCCGGCACTCCCCAACGCCCAGATCTCCTACGTGGACGGTCAACCGCGCGTCCTATCCCCCGCCACCGAGTGGGTCAACTTCCTCGGCCGAGGCTTCGAAGAGCGCATCCCCATCCACCCCCGACCCAACATCCACCCCAACCGCGTCCGCGCCAACCAGTGGCGATACGTCGACTACGACGGCGACGGCGCCCTCGATTTGATCGTCGGCGTCGGGGACTGGACCGACTACGGCTGGGACGACGCCTTCAACGCGCAAGGACAATGGACCCGCGGACCGCTGCGGGGATACGTCTACCTGCTGCGTAACGAGGGCACGAACGATCAGCCGCGGTATGCCGATCCGCTGAAGCTCGAAGCCGGCGGCCAACCCATAGACGTCTTCGGCATGCCCTCACCCAACTTCGCCGACTTCGACAACGATGGCGACCTCGACCTCCTCTGCGGCGAGTTCCTCGACGGCTTTACCTACTTCCAGAACATCGGTTCGCGCACGCAACCGCGCTACGCCGCGGGACGGCGACTCGCCACCGCCGGACGCGAAATCCGCATGAACCTTCAGATGATCACCCCCACCGCCATCGACTGGGATGGCGACGGCCACATCGACCTGATCGTCGGCGATGAAGACGGTCGCGTCGCCTTCATCCGCCACACCGGACGCGTCGCTGAGGGAATGCCCCAGTTCGCGCAACCGGTCTACTTCCGGCAACAGGCCGACGACGTGAAGTTCGGCGCGCTGATCACCCCCGTGAGCTACGATTGGGACGGCGACGGCGATGAAGACATCATCTGCGGGGACACGGCCGGCTACATCGCCTTGATCGAGAATCTTGACGGTGGAAACCCCCCGACATGGGCGGCCCCGCGCCGCCTACAGGCCGAGGCGCAGGTGATCCGAATCCAGGCCGGACCCAACGGTTCCATTCAAGGCCCCGCCGAGGCCAAGTGGGGCTACACCACCCTCAGCGTCGCGGACTGGGACCACGACGGCCTGCCGGACCTTATCGTCAACTCCATCTGGGGCAAAGTAATCTGGTATCGCAACGTCGGCACGCGCACCGCCCCGAAGCTGACCGCCGCCCAGCCGGTGCGCGTCGCGTGGGAGGGCAAGCCACCCAAACCTGCATGGAACTGGTGGGATGCGGAGGGCGATGAGCTGGTCACCCAGTGGCGCACGACCCCCGTCGTGGTCGATTGGAACGGTGACGGGCTGAACGACCTGGTCATGCTGGATCACGAGGGTTACCTCACCCTCTTCCGCCGCGAGCGCCGCGATGAAGGGCTTGTCCTCCTCCCGGGCGTGCGTGTGTTCGTGGACGCGGCCACCGGCGAGCCGCTGCGCCTCA
>JBGTFI010000610.1:0-2635 GCA_041747335.1 Phycisphaeraceae bacterium
GACGCTGCAGCGCGCGGGGTTCACGGTGGTCGCGGCGGGAGACGGGGCGACGGCCGAGCGGCTGCTCGCACGGCATCGCCCGGCGGCGGTGATCACGGACCTGAAGATGCCGGAGATGGACGGGCTGGAGCTGCTGGATCGTCTGCGCCGCGCGGATGAATCACTCCCGGTGGTGCTGATGACGGCGTTCGGGACGATCGACGCGGCGGTGAGCGCAATGAAGCGGGGCGCGTTCGACTTCATCCAGAAGCCTTTTGAGGGCGATCAACTGGTGATGACGATGCGCCGCGCGGTGGAGCATCGGCGGCTGGTGCAGGAGAACCAGGCGCTCAAGGCCGGTGCTCGGGAGGCGGAGGGGCCGGTGCTGGTGGGTCGATCGGGGGCGATGCGCAAGCTGGCCCACCAGATTCAGCAGATCGCCCGCAGCCACGGAACGGTGCTGATCAGCGGCGAGTCGGGCACGGGCAAAGAGGTGGTGGCGCGAACCGTTCACGCGCACAGCCCGCGAGCGGGGCGGATCATGCTCTGCCTCAATTGCGCGGCGCTCTCGAGCAGCCTGCTCGAGAGCGAGCTGTTCGGGCACGAGAAGGGGGCGTTCACCGGGGCGGATCAGCTTCGCAAGGGGCGATTCGAGCTGGCGGACGGGGGGACGCTGCTGCTCGATGAAATCAGCGAGATCGAGCCGACCATCCAGGCCAAACTGCTTCGGGTGCTTCAGGAGCAGCAGTTTGAGCGCGTGGGGTCGAGCGCGACGATGGACATCGACGTGCGGGTGATCGCCACGACCAACCGGGATCTTTCGCGGTGCGTGGCCGACGGATCGTTCCGGCAGGATCTGTTCTACCGGCTGAACGTGCTTCCGATCGTGCTCCCGCCGCTGCGGGCGCGGTCGGAGGATATTCCGCTGCTGGCTGATCACTTCCTGCGCCGGGTGGCGATGCGTGAGGGTCGCGAACCCAGGCGGTTCGACGAAGCGGCGCTGAACCTGCTTCAGGGCTACCCCTGGCCGGGCAACGTGCGCGAGCTGGAGAACATCTGCGAGCGTGCGAGTGTGCTGACGCGCGGGGCGACGATCGGGGCGGAGGTGATTGAGCCGTGGCTGGTGATTCCTCCGGCGGCGCCGGTGACGGGTCCGGCGCGCGAATCCGTTGGTGTGGCGGCGCCGGCGCGAACGCTGCTGGGGGGGCAGCAGAAGCTTGAGGAGGTGGAACGAGCGGAGATTCTGCGCACGCTCGATCAGTTCGGGGGCAACCGACGGCGCGCAGCCGAGGCGCTGGGCATCGGGGTGCGGACGCTGGGTCTGAAGCTCAAGAAATGGAAGGAGCAGCAACTGGTGTCGATGTCGGTGTAGCCGGGAGCGCGGTGCTTGCGCCGTGTAGCGCAATGATTGCGCGGGGAAGAGTCTGGATTGAGGGTGAAAGACGTACTCAGGTTATGGCAGGCGGGTCGGTGGTTGCGGCCCGTGTTTTGCAGCGGAGCAGTCTTCATGGTCGATGGCCTGTTCAACAGCGGCGCGCTTCCGGTGCTCGAGCGGGTCATTCAGTTCACCGAGCAGCGGCAGAAGGTTCTGGCGCACAATGTAGCGAATCTCTCGACGCCGTACTTCAAGCCGGTGGATGTCGATCCGGGCGGTTTTCAGGCGGCGCTCGGGCGGGCGATCGACCAGCGGCGCGCGGGGGTGAGGCCCAACAGCGGCGAGCTGCGGATCGAAGACACACCGCAGGTGCGGTTCGGCCGGTCAGATGTGACGCTCGATCCCTCGCGGCGGAACGAGGGGGTTCTGTTTCACGACGAGAACAACCGGGATCTTGAGCGGCTGATGCAGGATGTGGCGGAGAACGCGATGGCGCACAACATGGCGGTGGAGCTGATGCGCAGTGAGATGTCGGTGATCGAGTCTGCGATTCGTGAGCAGGTTTGAGGGGGATGATGGTGGTTCGCGGGGCGCGTCAGGGTGGAGGCGTCCTGTGGTCGGGGCGGAGGGCGGGCATCCGGGGGCATCCGGGGGGGCGAAAGGGGAAGGGGCGAGGGAGTCGGTGGCCGTGCGCGGTCAGGGGCATCGCCGGCCGGGCGCAGGAGGAAGCGCTCGGCCGGCGAACGGCCCGCGGAAGAGGTGTATCGGAAGGAGCGCCGTTCATGTTCGGATCCCTGGATATCTCGGTGTCGGCGCTGGTGGCGCATCGGACGCGGCTGGACGCGATCTCGGCGAACATCGCCGGCAAGGACGCGATCGTCGATGAGACCGGGGCGAACAGCCCCTTCAGGCGACGCGTCCCGATCTTCGCGGTGGGCGATCCCTCCACAGGCAACGCGGCCGGGGTTCACGTGCGGGAGATTCTGGAGCAACCGGCGTTCCGTCGCGTGTACGATCCGGACCATCCGCTGGCCGACGCGGCGACGGGAACGTATCTTGCGCCGGAGATCAGCGAGGCGATGGAGATGGTCAGCGCGCTGGAGGCCTCGCGCGCGTACGAGGCAAACATTACGGTCGTGGAGGCGACCAAGTCGATGATGAACACAGCGCTGCGGCTGCTGGCATGAGGCGGCGGCCCGCGCGCATAAGGGCCATGAGGGCCATGAGGGCAAGGTAAGACGCGATGACCGATCCGTTAGGACTCCTTGGGCCAGGCAGCGC
>JBGTFI010000611.1:0-2009 GCA_041747335.1 Phycisphaeraceae bacterium
GCCGTCACCGGCACGCGCAGCTCAAACCCTCGCGCCCCCGACTGATTGGCGCTGAAACCAAGCGCCTCCCCGCCGACGATTTGCACCAGCGTCGTCCCATCATCGATCGCCTCGAGCGTCAGCCGACCCAGCGTGGCATCCGCGCGGATCGTGTCGCCCAATCCCGCAGCCGAGAGCGCCGCGTTCAAGTCCGTGACAAGATCCGTCACCCGCGTGTTCGTCGTGTCCCGCGCCACCGTCACCGACACCGGGTTCGCCGTATCGCCGTTGAGCACGAGCTGAAACGTCACGTCCGCCGCGAGCACCCCGTTCGGGGGCGCATCTTGCCCAGCCGTCACGTGGGCCCGCCCGGCCGAGGCGCTGTTGAGGACCAGCGTGAAGTTCACATCGCTCGTCAGTCTTCCGTCCGACGGCGCGGGGTTCGCCGCTTCGAGCAGGGGGGTGCTGTCCGCGCGCGTCGAGATCGTCATCCCCGCGATATCAATAAAGAACTCCGGCGATCCCCCCGAAAAGTCCACCCCTACCTCCACCAGCCAGTCCAGTCCCACCCCGAGCGTCACCTGGGCCGAACTCTCAAAGCTCAGCCCCAGGTCCGCCGCCGCCGCGCCGAAATCGAGCGCGACCGGCTCCGTCGTGCGCGAGATGCCCAGATCGAACCCGATCGTGATCCGATCCCCCCCCGACGTCACCGTCACCCGGTCCGTCAGATCCTCCACGGCAAACCCGTCGAACGCTCCTCCCATCGAACGCGACTGAAACTCCGCGATGATGTCCGTCGCACTGATCGCGTTCCCCGGCGCGATGTCGCTGAACACCTGCGTGAGCGGCTCGATCAGCCCGCTGTGGACGATCCCCGCCAGGTCCAGCAGCTCCCCGACGCTCCGGTTCACCAGCGGCAGCGACTGCGCCAGGGCATCGTGCCCCGCGATCCGCTCAGCAAGCTCCGCGTAATCGTTCAGCCCGTCGATGATCGCCTGGCGCTCTGGATCCGTCAGCACCGCGCTTAGCAGCAGCCGCGGCTCGAGCTGCTCGACGCACGCCCAGCACCGCCCGCTCCAGGGCGCCATCGGCCGCCTTCTTCGGCGAACGCCTCGATAAATCCGTCTGGAACCGGCCGGACCCGTCTCATGCTTGATTGTCAATGGTCACCCGTCCTTCGTCAGGGAAACAAAACATTCCGAAACGGAGCCCCGTACCGTCAATACCACCGCGTCAGGCCACCGTACCGCCTTACCGACCTCTCAAAATCCGAGACCGCTCCTGAAACGAAAAGCCCGCAACTCACCTCCGAGAGCCTTCGCGCACGCCGAACCTCACCCCGCTGTTCCAACTTCTCGTGCCGACCAGTCATGAAGTGAGCAACTCCCTCGAAAGCGCACGGCGCAGCCGGACACCCATTGGCTGACGCCCGCCCTTCGATTTGTTACCCATATTACCGCGCGCCGCGCCGCCCGGCAAGACGTGCAATCGCCGGATTATTGCTCTCAAACGGTCGCTAACGCCCCCTCCAACCGCTCCAGGAACGCATCGCACACCGCCTCCTCGTGCGCCAGCGACAGGTACAGCTTCGTCCCCATCGGATTGAGAAAAATCCCACATTCAAACAGCCCCAGCATCACCCGTCTGCCCATCGCGCCGTCGGCCGCCTTCACGCTCCGGTAGTCCGTCACCGGTTTGTCCGTGAAGATCATCTGCGCAAGAGGCCCGTCCCCGATCACCGTCCCCGCCACCCCGCGCTCGCCAAGCACCCGCTTGAGCCCTTCCCGGAAGTATCGCCCCAGGCCGTGCAAGCGTTCATACGCGCCCTTCGACCGGTACACGTTCAGTGCCGCGAGCGCCGCGGCCGCCGACACCGGGTTCCCCCCCAGCGTCGAGGCGTCGTGCGTTATGGCCTCGACCAACTTGTCGAAACTCTTGACCTGGCCGCGAGGTTTGAGCACACCCGGCTGGAGCCGCTTGACGTAATAGGTTCCGCGAAAGATGCGGCCCTGCACCTGTTGGTACTCGTT
>JBGTFI010000612.1:0-3741 GCA_041747335.1 Phycisphaeraceae bacterium
ACCCAGCAGCGGTTCGAGGGAGAGGAAGCGCACGGCCGCGGGAACCCGGCGCAAGTCGTCGATGCGCTCGATCACCGCCTGGCTCTCCACACTCGTCCCCAGCCAGATGTTGCCCGGCCAGTCGAGCCGGTCCGCCATCTCGGCAGCGCGCCAGGGACGCTTCGTGAGCACCTGAAACGTGTGTTGCGGGCATTGACGCATCACCTCAAACAACCGCTGAATGAACGCCGCCGGCACGCCCTCATGAAACAGGTCGCTCATCGAGTTGACGAACACGATGCGCGGCAGCCGCCAGCCCAGCGGTTCCTCGACCGCCGATTCATCCAGATAGATGCGCCCGTTCCACTTCCCATCCGCGCCTACCACCTCCCGGTACCGCCCCGCCCGCCCGGGATTCTTCCCCTCCCGCTCGGCGGCGCGGCCGATCGCCGCCAACCGCTTGGCCATGCGCTCGGCATAACAGTGTGCGCAACCACTGCTGACCTTGGAGCAGCCGAGGATCGGGTTCCAGGTCGTCTGCGTCCACTCAATTGAGGAGGCGGTGGCCATGTCTTATCCCTCATCCCAGATTACCTAACAAATTCCGTCCGTCAAGATCTCCCCCGCTTCCGCACCCGCAGTTCCGTCGCCTGCGGCGAATCCTTGTAATACCCATCCAGCGGGTAACACCCCGAAATCAGCCCGTTCCTCGGCGCGGTTGTGCAGTCGCTGAACGTCCGGCACAGGAGCTTCGGCCGGCGAAGTTCGCCGTGCTCCAGACAATCGGCGGGGAGGTCGGGATACGAAAGCACCATTCTCCCAAGCCCCACCGAATCCACCCAACCCTCGCGCACCACGGCCTGCGCCACGTGGGGCAGGTACTCCTGAAAGTAGCTGTAGGCCGTGCCCACCATCGCCAGCCCCGGCACGGCCTGTCTGAGCTGGCGCACCACCTCGATCTGCCGCGCACATCCGATCAGTGGATCCTCGGGCGGCTCGTAGCCGTCGCTCGGGGGATAGAACGCTGGCCGCTGAATGTGCGGGTTGTAGTAGGGACTCCCGGCCGAAAGATTCACCATCGCCACGCCCAGCTCATCGCGCATCAGTTTGAGCAGCCGGATCGGTTCAGCGAGGTCTATCAACAGTGGATCGTCGCGCCTGCACCCGAAACCGGGGTAGCCGCCCGCCTCGCGCGGATCGAACGCATCGGGCGCGCCCGGGCCGAGCCTTCCGGGGGTCGAATGAAAAGGCGGCATGTCGAAGACCGACAGCCGCACACCGATCATCATCCCCGGACAGGCCGCGTGGATGCCTTCGCAAACCTCGCGAAGAAAGCGCGTCCGGCCGTCGAAGCTCCCGCCATACGGCCCCGGGCGGTGGAAGGCGCTTAGAAACTCATGCCCCAGGTAACCGTGACAGTGCTTGACATCGACGAAACGAAACCCCGCGCGCTGCGCCATCCGCGCCGCGTCGATGAAAGCCTGGATGATTGTGCGCACTTCGTCATCGCTCAGCACGCACGCATCATCGTCCGCCGCGATGCCCATGCGACGGTCGAGCAGCGGATGGTGATACGCAATCCGCGGCTGAGGCTGATCCGTCCGATCCGGCCGGCTGAACCTGCCCGAATGCGTCAGTTGAAGGCCGACGAGAAGATCATCCATCGCGCCGGCGCCGAAGCGTTCGCGATGCGCTCGCAGCAGCGATTCCAGCAAAGCCGCCATCGCCGGTTCGCTCGCCTGGCTCATGCAGAGCTGATTCGGATTCGCCCGCCCGTCGTGCCGCACGGCGAACGCCTCGCCGCCCCAGATGAGTTTTGCGCCGCTCTGGCCGAAACGTTGCCACCGGCGCAGGGTGTGCTCGGTCGGAAGGCCTTGCGGGGTGCCGTCCCAGCCTTCCATCGGGTGGATCGCCCAGCGATTACCGATGCGAAAGCCCGGCAAGTCCAGCGGATGGTCGAGCGGCGAGCCGTCACTCGCGCTGAGGATGCGGTCATCGCAGGGAAGGTCGATGTGCAACCCGCGGAGTCGCTCGCGGAACACCTCGACGCTCTTGAGTCTGCCGATCTGCTCGAAGAGTGGGGTCATCACGCAAGTGGCAGGTAAGAAAGAACGAGCGTGATTCTAGCGGGATGCGGGGAACAAGACTTGCGGCAAGCTGGATCGCACAGGCAAGCGGAGCTTGCCCATGGCACGCAACGCCCCATACCCCACACCCTGCTCATCCGGCGGCGAGTTCGCCCAGTCGGGCGTCATCGGGGACGTCCGCCAGCTCGGGCAGGATGGTCTCCGCATCCACGATCGACTCGCCCGCCTCGGCGACGTAAAGGCAGGTGCAAAGGCCAAGCTGGCAGATGATGAACCCGATCTCGACCGATTCCATGCCGATGAACGTCGAGCAGACGAGGAACCCGCTCATCGAGACGGTGACCATGTTTCCGATGTAGACCGGCCAGCCCTGCCGCCAGGCGGCGCGGCGGCGGCTGAGCGTGAAGGTCTGAATCGCGGTCCCGATATAGAAGGTGAACAGACCGATGGCGCCGAGAATGCCGTAGTCCGCGCCGGTCTGGAGAAAGAGGTTGTGGACGCTCTTGCCGCCCGACAGTCCGTACTGACCTGCCAGGAGGTTGAAGTTACGCGGTCCGACGCCCAGCGGGTTGTCCTTGATGCACTCCCAGGCGGCGCGCCAGGTCTCGAAGCGGCTGGCGGCCGAGGCGTCGAGTTCCGCGCTGTCGACGAAGATGGACATGAACCGTTCGCGCACGCCTTCGCCCGCGAGCTTCAGGGCCACCAGCCCCATGAGCAGCGTCAGCCCCACCGTCACCAGCTTGTTGGGAAGGCGAACAAGCGCGACGATGAAGAGCACCGCGCCGACCATGCACAGCCCAAGCTGTCCCCCGCGGGAAAAACTGAAGAGGATCACGTGGACCTCCAGCGCCACCGCGAAAAGACATAGCGCCTTGACCCAGAGCTGCTTGGCGTTGATCCCGATGAAGAACGACAGCGGGACCGCGGTGACCATGATCATCGCGAACCCGTTGTTGTCGACCCCGCCGAAGCCCGCCGGCCAGATGCGGTTCCATCCATCGAAGTAGTACTGGCTGTTGAACACCCAGGCGAGGTAACCGATCGCGGCGCAGACGACCCAGGAGAGCGCCTTGATGTGCTCGGCGGATCGAACGAGAGTAATGGTGACCAGGGTCATCAACCCGATCTTGAGTTGGGGCATGTAGAAATCCAGCGCCCGCGTCTGATCGATCGCCTGCGTGAACGTGGTGAACGCTCCGCACGCCAGATACACCCCCAGGCCCATCAGCGGCCACTTGATCGCCGAAAGCTTGCCCCACTGACCGAACCCGCTCATCGCCCAGCCGACCAGGCAGGAGAGCCCGACCCAGAAGCTGAAACGGGTATCGCTCTCGGCAAAGACCCAGAACCACAGGAACTGCGGACGAAGAATCGAAAACACGTAATAGGCGCACAGGGCGTAGAACGGCGCGATCCATCCGAACATGATGGCCGTCACCGCCAGCAGATTGGTGAACAGGAATCCGAACTGCATGTCAGACTCGCCTCAGATTCCCCTCCGCGCACCGCGGCCGACGGGCGGCTTGCCGCCCGCCGCCGCCTTACGCGCGCCAGTCCAGTTCTTCGACCAGTTGCACCGTCCGCTGAACCACGCCCGACCAATCCAGCTCGGCAGCACGCTCGCGGGCACGCTCGCCCATCGTCCGGGAACCTTCCCGATCCCCCAGCAACCGGC
>JBGTFI010000613.1:0-3246 GCA_041747335.1 Phycisphaeraceae bacterium
GCAGCGCCGCGCCCCCGCCCGCCAACGCTGCTTCAAAGCCCGCCACGTCGAACGCATCGAGCATCCCGCTACCGTTCATGTCTCCACGCAGGTCCGGGTTCAGCCCCGGATAGGCCGCGGCGTACGCCCCCCGGTCCGCCAGCGCCAGCTCGAACGGCGCCACGTCGAACGCATCGAGCACCCCGTTCCCGTCCATGTCGCCCAGCACGAACCCCAGCCCGAGCGCCAGAAAATGCGTCCGCACCTCCGCCGCCTCCAGCGCCCGGTCGTACAGCGCCAGTTCATCCATCGTCCCGGTGAAGTACCGGATGCCGTCGAAGTCCCGTGCCCGGTTCACTCTAAACGCCGTCGATTCCACCGCCGGCGTCGCGCCGTTGCTCGGAAGCTGAGGATCGTTGACGAGCGCGACCGCCTCACAGTTCACGTAGAGCGTCGTTCCCACGTTGGCGGCGCCTCCCCCTTGCCGCACCCACACGACGTGATACCACGCTCCGCGCGGAAACAGCTCCTGCGTCTGAAGTCCGCCGTTGTAGAACCCCGCGTAGAACTCCCGCGGCTCATTGTTGCTGAAGCTGAAGTAGACCGAGCGCATTGTCGGCGGGAAGTCCGATGGTCCCCAGTGCAGGAACGGCGCCCAAAGCCCCGCCGTCCCGTTTTCCGGCACGAAAACCACCGTCTCCGCCGAAAAATGCGGGTTCCCCGTCAACGAAACAGGCGCCGCCGCGAGCGACTCCAGAAAATCATCCGAACTGTTGAAAGCCACCCCCGCATCCCCGGCAAACGTCATCGAACCGCGCACCGCCGTCCCGAAGTACTGCAGGTCAAAACCCGCTCCGAGCGAACCGAGATTGGGTTCATTCCCCGTATTGGTGTTGAATCGATAGTAGAGCAGCGGCCCGTCGCCCAGCACGGCGTCGCGGTAGCCCGTCGTGGCCGCGAGGCAGCTGCTATCGGTCGTCAGGCCCAGAATCAGGCAAGCGAGGGCGGCGCGCATGAGGGATTCTCCACGGGGAAAGGCCGCGCTCAGGGAGCGGCTCGATACGGATCCACCCGGGGATGAAACTCTCGTTGGAATGGGCCGTCCGGGGTTTCCCCCCCCAGACGGCTGCGTGACGGAAGCATCCAAGGCCCATTTGGTCGCTCAAGGTACGAATAAGAGCTTCCAGCTTTCTCTCGCCTCCGGGCTTCGGGCGGCCTTCTCCGCCCACCGAGGCACCGGCGTTGAATCGGGGCCTCTCGGCCGCGATCCGCTGCTGTCCCCCCCGGAAAACGCACGCCCCTCGGTCTCTCTCCCCAGCTTCCTCCTCCTCAAAGCCCGAAGCGCTTTCACCTGCCTCCTTCAGTCTCTCCTCGCCGGCCAAGGATGCTTCCGTCACGAAGCCGTCATGGGATCAGGGTGTCGGGTGTCTGTCAGTCGTGAGTTCGAGTGCCTCAGTCGCTGAAACGCGAAGAACGTGAAACCTGCCGTGCAAGGTCCGCATTCATTTACCAGAAATCACCCCCGCAAGCAACAGGTTTCGTCAGGTTTTCCCCAAAGAAAACACAATAGTGAAACTGGGAAAGCAGAACTTGCCCACCACCCGACCGCTTTCACAACTCGGGCTTGTACGGCCGGGGAGGCTCGTAACCACGCTCATCCGGGTCGGCCTTCCCGCCCTGGACCTCCTCGATCCATGCCGCCTGGATCGCCTCGAGAATCTGCTCATTGACGGTGTGGTCGGGGTCCGGCTGAAAGTTCGGCAGCGCCTCGACCAACGCCCGCAGCTCCGTGAATCGGATCGTCAGCGGATCAAGATCCGCGTGCCGTTCGCTAAGCTCCAGGGCGATATCTTCAATGTCGGTCCAGCCGAGGGTGTCGTTCACGACCAAGACTCCGTCAGGCGCGGCGGCGAAACTGTCAAGTGGTTGCCTATTGAAGGCTTACGGGCATCAGCACGTACAGGAACTCCGGCCCCGTCCGCAGCACTCCAGGCTTGTTGGCGGCCTTGAACTCGAAGGTCACCTGGTTGGCGTCCACCACTTTCAGCACATCGACGACGAAGGCGGGATTGAAGCCGATGTCGATCGTCTCACCGTCGTACCGCGCCACGGGCATGCTCACCTCCGCCTCACCCATCTCCGGCGCCCGGCTGGTAAGCGTCAGCCCGTTGGAGGTGAACGAGAACTTGACCCCCTTGGACTCCTCATTGGTCAGCAGCGACGCACGGCGCACCGCTGAGGTCAGTAACGTCGTATCCAGGGTGGCTTTACGGTCGGCATCGCGGGGGATCACATCCTGGTACGCCGGGAAACTCCCCTCCACCAGGTTCGAGACCACCACCGCCTGCTCCCCTGCGAAAAGAATCTGGTTGTCCGCGACACGGATCCGGACGGTCTCCTCCGGATTGTCAAACAGCTTGATGAGCAGCCCCAGCGCCTTGGTCGGAACGATGGCCGACCGGTTGTCCGACTTTTTCGACTGGCAGGTGCCCTTGGCGAGCGCCAATCGCCGCCCGTCGGTCGCGACGACGGTGAGCTTCCCCGCCTGACGCTCAATCAGCACCCCGTTGATGGCGTATCGACTGTTCTCTCGCGCGGTGGCGAACAGGGTCTGAGTCAGCAGCTTCTGGAGCTGCCCTGCCTCGACCTCGAAGTCCGCCTCCCCGTCGAACACCGGAACGGGCGGGAAATCCCCCGCGGGCATGGTCAGAATCTTGAAGTGCGAGTCCTGCCCGCGAATGTGGGCTGCCTCATCATCCGCCTCGAGGGTGATGGTCGAATCGACCGATTCCCGCACGATCTGGGCGAACTTGTCCGCCGGGATCACCGCATCGCCCGGTTCGGAGACCTCCACCCGCGGCGTGGTCAGACGCAGGGCGACCTCAAGGTCGGTCGCGGCGATCGCCAGTGACCCTTCGGTCGCCGAGAGCTTGACGCACGTCAAGACCGGCTTGGGTGAGCGGGCGACCACCACCGCCCCGGTCAGATTCAGCGCATCCACCAGCGCGCCCCTGTCGCAGATCACCTTCATCGCGGTTCCCTCATCGAATGGGTAAATCCGGCTCCATGCCGGATCCGCAAGGTTACCGAGCTGGGGGCGGAGGGGCAAGGGACGGCCTCCGGGTTGCAGGGCGATCGCATCTAAATCCCCTCGCAGATGCGGTTCGGTATCTGTTCGGATTGCGCCACGGGCGGTGGCGCTTTACAGTGACCGCGTAGCGTTTCGCGCGAGGCCTCGCGCTTCCATCAAGCCCCTTTGTTCAAGGA
>JBGTFI010000614.1:0-7220 GCA_041747335.1 Phycisphaeraceae bacterium
CTGGCGTTCATCGGCCTGGGCGGGCGCGGTGGGGCGCACGTGCCGTGGTTCTCCGAGCAGCCCGGTACGCGCGTCGTCGGGTTCTGCGAGCCCGATCGCTCGCGCCTCGCGCCGTGGGCGGAGAAGTACCCCCAGGCCCACGCGCACACCGACGTCCGCAAGCTCCTCGAACACGATGACATCGACGCGGTCGTCATTTCCTCCTGCAATCACTGGCACGCGCTTTCGAGCATCTGGGCCGTTCAGGCCGGCAAGGATGTCTACGTCGAAAAACCCGTCTCCCACAACGTCTGGGAGGGCCGAAAGCTCGTCGAGGCCGCGCGCAAGCACAACCGCATCGTCCAGGGCGGCACGCAGCAGCGCTCCGACCCGATGCAGGATGAGATCAAAGCCTACCTCGACTCCGGCGAGCTCGGCCCGATGCGGTTTGTCCGTCTCAACCACTTTGGCGTCCGCGATTCCATCGGGAAGCGCGACACGCCCCTTCCGATTCCCGACCACGTGGACTACGACCAGTGGCTCGGCCCCGCGCAGGACCTGCCGATGTACCGCAGCTCCTTCCAGTACGACTGGCACTGGGTCTGGAACACCGGCAATGGCGAACTGGGCAACTGGGCCCCCCACATCCTCGACGATTGCCGCAACGTGGTTTTCCGCGACCGCGTCACCCTCCCGGCGCGTGTTTGCGCCGGCGGCGGGCGCTTCGTCTGGGACGATGCGGGCGAGACACCCAACACCGCGTTCGTCTACTTCGACACGGGCGTCGTCCCCGTCGTCATGGCCTCGCACAACCTCCCCATGCGCGCGGGCACCAACCAGGGCGACCTCTACGAGCGACTCCGCACACGCGCGTTTCTCATCATTCAGTGCGAGAACGGGTACTACGCCGGCGGCCGCGGCGGGGGGGCGGCCTACAGCAACGACGGGCAGGTCATCCAGCGATTCAAGGGCGATGCCGGCGGCGGACACGCCGCGAACTTCCTCGCGGCCGTGCGCTCCCGAAATCAAGCCGACCTCAAGGCCGAGATCGAGGAGATTCACTACTCCTGCGCCTGGGGGCATCTTGGCAACATCGCCTGCCGCCTGGGCGCGCCCTACAGCCGTGAAGAGGCCTTGAGCCGCCTGCCCGCCAGCGAACCGTGGCAGGAGCTTATCGAGGGCTTCGAGGCGCACCTCCAGGCCAACGGCGTGGACCTCTCCGCACATGGCGCTTTGCTAAGCCCCATGCTGGAGATCGACCCGGCCCGCGAAACGTTCATCGGTCCCACCGCGACCGGCGAAGCAAAGGCCCTGCTTCGCCGCGACTACCGCGAGCCTTACATCGTGCGTGACGAGGTGTGACCGGCCCCGCGCCGCACGCATCACACGCGCTGGGTCGATAGCCCAGGCACCCCCAGTGCATCGACTTCCGCATAGAGCGCCTGAACCTGCGCGGGCGTGAGCGGACGCAGCGGCCAGCGCACCGGCCCGCAGTCGATCCCGATGCGCGCCATGAGCGCCTTGCCGGCCCGCAGCACGCCGTACTTCACCAGCACCGCCACCAGCGCCACCGCGCGCTGTGAGCAGGCCATCGCCGTCGCGAAGTCGCCCGCTTCCCACGCCGCGATCATCCGAAGATACAGCGGCGCGGCGTAGTTGTAGGTGCTCCCCACCGCGCCGCGCGCCCCCACGCCCATGGCCGCCAGGAGAATCTCGTCCCCGCCGAAGAGAAGTTCGTATCGCCCATCCTCCAGCGCCACGCACCGTTGGAACTCCCACAGGTCCGCATCCGTGAACTTAATCCCCGCCAGGTTCGCGATTCGCCCCTCGGCCCGCGCCAGGAACTCGGCCATCGAAACGCGAATGCCCGTCATCGACGGAATGTGATAGAAGAAAAACGGCAGTTTCCCCGCGGCCCGGGCCACCGGCTCGCACACCTCGATCAGGTCATCCACCGTCGCCGGACGAAAGAACGTCGGCCCCATGAACGCCACGCCGGCCGCGCCGTGTTGGCTCGCGTGCGCCGCAAGCGCCTGGGCATCTTCAAGGCAGTTATGCCCCACGTGAACGATCACCCGCAGCCCGCCCCCGGAAGTCACCCACGCCTCCGTCAGCGATCGCCGCTCCGCGCACGTCAGCGATACTCCCTCGCCCGTCGTCCCGCAGATGAACGCGCCCGCGACGCCGCTTTCCGCAAGCCCCCTGGCCTGTTCCCGGACCGCCGTAAGGTTGATGGACCCATCCGTGTGCATCGGTGTGTACGGCGCGGCGATCAGTCCCTGAAACTGCTTGAACATGCAATCCTTTCCCGTTCACAACCCTCGGCCGCACCCGCTCACTCAGCACGCTTTTCGCGGAGCCAGGTCAGTGAGAACCGTGTGAACCGAATGGTCTGGTATGGACTATCCCGGCCCGCTTCATAGAGGCAACCGGCCGTGTCCCCATCGAGGGCGACGAGACACGAGTATGCCGCCGGCCCCGGGCCGATCACCCGCGCCGCGGGCCAGGTCTCGCCCTCATCGCTGCTCAGCCGCACCGTCAGGTTCTCCCGCCGCGCGCCCGGCGGGTTGGAAAACAACAGTGCTCCAGGCCCGTTCCCTCCCGCCAGGTCGTTGCGCAGGATACTGGCCTGGCAGACCGGTTCGGTCAGTTGCTCGTGCGCCGTCGGCGCCGCCCACGTCGCCCCCCCGTCGTCGCTGAAGGCGATCCGCCGAACCCCGTCCCCGAAGTAGCTGCGCATGTTCATCATCAGCCGGCCGTCCGAAAGCTCCACGACCTGGCTTTCGTTGACGCGTGGATGGATCGGGGCGCTGCGCCGCCAGGTCTCGCCGCCATCGTCGCTGGAGATGACGTGCGCGCCATAACCGAATCGCCCGTCGCGGATCGCCTCCTCCGGCGGCGAATCGTAACTGTGATTCGCCGGGACGACGATCCGCCCGGCGTGCGGCCCGCGGCGGAGCTGAATGCTCACGCCCGGCCCGGTGGCATACCAGCCCCAGGAGGGATCCTTCGCCTGCCCTGTGATCTCGCGCGGGGCCGACCAGCTTCGCCCTTCATCGCCGCTGCGAAGCACGAAAACGCGCCGTGTCCCGAACGAAGTCTTGTTGATGATCTGCCCCTCGTGGTCCTGGCCGAGGTTGTAGGTCGCAAGCAGCAGGATTTCGCCCGAAGGCTCGATCACCACCGGGCAGGGGTTCCCGCAGGTGTTGTGCTGATCATCCCATAGAACGCTCTGGGCGCCCCAGGTCCGCCCGCCGTCCGTCGAGCGCTTCATCACCAGGTCGATATCCCCGCTGTCGCCGCTCGATTGCGCCCGCCCTTCGGCGAACGCCAGCAGCGCGCCGCTCTTGGTGCGGATCACCGAGGGAATGCGGTAGGTGTGATACCCGTCCTCGCCGCTCTTCCAGACATCATGGTGCGTCGGCGCGGCGAGCGCGGCCGATGACGCGCCGAGGATCAGCACCAGCGTGGCAAGCCATCGAGCCCGGCGACGTACTTCGCCGCATTCGGAGGTCCGTTTGCCCATGCCGCGCATTGTAGCGGAACAGTCGTTCATGACACTTCCGGGGATTCTCCGCCCTGGTTCGCCGCCTGCGCCGCGAAAAAATCCCTCAGAATGACCGCCGCCGCGAGCGCATCGCGCAGCTCCCGCTTGCCCTTGTGCGTCAGCCCGCTCCGCGACATCTGCTGGTCGGCGGCCCACGAAGTCAGCCGTTCATCAAAAAGATGGACCGGCAGCCCGCACGCCACCCCCAGCGCCTCCGCGAGCGCCTGGGCGCCCTTCGCCGCCGGGCCGCGGGTTCCATCCATGTTCAGCGGCAGCCCGACCACGATCGCCTGCGGTTCATACTCGCGGATGACCACCACAATGCGTCGAAGGCGCTCGGCCTGGCTCGTCGTATGGATCACCTCCACGGGGTTGACGATGCCGCTCACCGCGTCGCCCACGGCGATGCCGGTGCGCCTGTCACCGAGGTCGATCGAAAGATAGCGGCGGAGCATGATCGGTGGATGATACCGATCGACGGCTTGGGGATATCGCCGCGAACGCGGTACGAAGGGGACGCTCCGTCATCCGCCTCCGCCCGGACCCTGCCTCCAGTCCGAAGCTCCACCAGTGAAAATGCGCGTCGTTTGCCTTGCCCCGGCCCGAATCGGTGTCATAGTTCGGTGCTGGGTTCACCCGCCGGGCCCAGTTGATCAGGGCGTAACGGTAGTAACGATCCGGGAACTTCGGCGGGCTGGGGTATTCACACAAAGAAGGAGAAGGGAATGCATCGCACGAAAGCCATGGGTATCGTCTCAGCCATCGGGGCCTCGGCCCTCTTCACCGCCGCGGTCTCGGCCGTGCCGTATTACAGCGAGAGCGGATCGCTCTCGACGGCCGCGGGCGCGGGCGTCGAGATCGTCGCCACGGGAACGTCCTCCACGGGTTGGACGGCCTCCACCGGCGGGTTCAAGATCGCCTGGGAGATCTCTCGCGAGACGGTCAACGACCCGTTCCACTACCAGTACTGGTTCACCAATGAAACGGGCGGGAACCTGGACAAAGGGCTTAGCCACCTCATCCTTCAGGTGTCCGATACGTTCGGACTTGAGCAGTTCCTCGACGCCGATGGCGATATGCTCGACCTTCCGTCCGGCTGGTCGCTTCGATCGGATGAGACCGGCAGCCCTATGCGCTGGGGTCCCGACTACTCCGGCGCCGCGGGCAATCCCGGCATGCCCTCGAACATGTCCGGGATCAGCATCGATGGCGGTGGAAGCAACACCTTCCACTTCGAGCTGTTCAGCTTCCGTGAGCCGATGGACGGAAGCTTCTACGCCAAGGACGGCAAGACCGGCGGGCCCGGCGGCGGGATCGACGTGATCGCCTACAACAGCGGGCTGAACCCCAACACCGCCCACAATGCGTTCATCCGCGTGCCCAACACCATCGACGACTTCCCCGGCGAGGATCCCGGTGAAGACCCCGGGGAGGATCCCCAGACCCCCGGCGGGATTCCCGAGCCGATGACCACCACGCTCGGTCTGCTCGGCGCGATGGCGCTCGTGGGCAGGACGACGGGGCGACGGAATCGCCAGGACTGAGCGGCAGCTCATAACATGTAAGATCAGAAGACGCGGCGGCCCAGACTCCCTGGGCCGCCGCTTTACTTGCCCGTGGTGGAGCAGTCCAGGTTTGCCCAAGAAGGATACAATGGTCCGACGAGTGATAATCTGGGTAAGCCGCTGTGAGCTTGGATCTTGAATCCTTGTAGTTTTTTTCACTGTGTAAAATGGGCAAAGTAGGGTGTTTGCGATGACTGAATCCCGTCGCAACCGACTCCCAAGCGCTTTGTGGTGCTGCAATCGGCATAATCAGGTGGTGTATATCCGAATGAATGCGGGTATCTGGCGGGCTTTCCCACCCCACACATTCGGATTATTCGCCGTAGATTACCCTTGCTATCGGACCCTGTTTCGTTCATAATTGGTGGTAATTGCTCCGCAGCGGCCGTCGCCACGGAGCATGGGTTGGGCGTTGGAATGAGGGCAGGGTTTCTGGTGGAACTGTAGAAGGAGGAAAGGGATGACAGGCAGAAAGTTGATGACGGGGATTGCGGCGTTGGGTCTGTGCGGGCTGTTCAACGGTACCGTGTTGGGAATCATGTATCCCTACTCCAAGAGTGGGATGCTCTCGACCAACGACGGCTCGCTGATGATCGAGGAGCTGGTTACAACCGGTAACTCTAGCGCCGGTTGGACCCACGCTACCGGCGGGTTCAAGATCGAGTGGGACATCACGCGGCCGACGCAGAATGATCCCTACCATTACCAGTACTGGATCACGAACGAGACGGGCGGCGCGCTGGACCGCGGGCTGAGCCACATCATCCTGCAGATTTCCGACACCTTCGGCCTCGATGACTTCCTCGATGCCGATGGTGACATAACGAGCCTTCCGTCCGGCTGGGATCTCCGGTCCGACGAGACCGGTGATCCTACCCGCTGGGGCCCCAATTACGAGGGCGCATCCGGTAACCCTGGCATGCCCGCCGACATCCCCGGTATCAGCGTCAACGGTGGAGGGGGCACCACTTTCCACTTCGAGATCTTCACATTCCGTGATCCGATGGAAGGCAGCTTCTACGCCAAAGATGGGAATCTTCCCATGGGCGGTGGTCCCGTGATCGCCTATAACACCGGACTCACCGATCCGGACGGTTACTTCATCTGGGTGCCTGACACGACCACCACCCCCCCCGGTGACGATGATGACGATCCGAACGACGACGACCAGGATCCCACCGCCATCCCCGAACCCATGACCACCACCCTCAGCCTCCTTGGCGGACTGGCGCTTTTGGGCGCGACCCGCAGGCGTCGCTGAGGCACGGGCTTCGCACGACAATTCAAGCTCATCCCACGCGGCGGTCTCACGACCGCCGCGTTTTTCATTCCGGCATCCTGGCGCAACCTGTCCGAAATGGACACCCCACAGCCGCGCTGATACACTCCGCTGCGGCGCCTGATGGGGATGTCATCGGGTTCCGGTCCACTAAGTGAGTTTCCAGAGGTTCATGATGACCAACACGAATCGTGCCGGTCGCCGCCGGACCGCCGCCGGATTGCTCGCCGCCGTCCTGTGCGGCGTCGGCCTGCCGTCCCTCGGCCTGTCGCACCCCGTCCTCACCGACAGCTCCGACAACAGCGCCTGGTACGCCCCCGAAGCGTCGGACGAGATCGTCTACATCGGAAAAGTCGGCGAGGACGCGACGCGCTTCACGATCCGAAAGGCTTCGTTCACCACGTCACCGCTCGAACTGGAGATCCACACCGATGCGGCGGAGGTGGTGATCCGTTCCCCGCTGGACCCCGCCCAGGAGGTCAAGATCGAGATCGAGCCTGAAGCCCCCAACCGTCTGACGCTCGATGGCGATCGCCTGCATCCGAGGATCAAGTGGCAGGATCGTGAGCTGGCGCCCCTGCGCGGGCAGTGGATCCGGCTGCTGCTCAAGGAGGACCCGCACCTGGTGGTGGACCTTCCGGGGGCGACGTACGCCAACATGCGGGTGCTTTCCCGGCAGGCACGTAGGACCGGTCCGGTGGAGGTCATCGAACCCCAGGCCGCCCCGGCGACGCCGGCCCCCGTCCCGGCGGATCAGGTGGGCGAGGTCGGCCAGGGTGTGGTCGTGCCCCGACGCACCGCGCCGCCCTCGAACACGGGTCAGATCGGTTATCCCTCGGCCGCGGAAGAC
>JBGTFI010000615.1:0-5033 GCA_041747335.1 Phycisphaeraceae bacterium
CGAAGACTCGCTCTGCCCCAGCCACCCCGATGTCAAAGGCGCTAGCCCTCAGGATCGCCCGGCCGGTCAAGTATCCCCAGGGCCGATAACTTCGCGGAACATGCGTGTGATATGCCCAACGGACCAGAACCCCGCCCCTCACGCCTTGCTCACCTCGATGAACCGCTCCACGCTCCGGAGGTCGCGCAGGACGTCCACCGTCGCACGGACCTTCCCCGACTCCCCCGCCACACCCTTCACCGGGTGCTGCTTCACCAGCCGCCCGGCATAAAGCCGCCCCCCGCGCGGCTGCGGATTGTACTGGGTCTGCCGGATCTTCCGATGCCGGTTGTTCTCCGCCTGAACCTCCCGATCCTTCGACAGCACACGCACCAGCGTCTTCGCCGCCGCGATGTTCGACGGATTCTTCGTGATCCTCACCTCAATCGAGTCGCCGGGTTTGATCTTATCGAGCATCGCCGTAATCCCAGGTTCGTGGACCAAGCCCCAGCCGGGAGTCCGCCTCCAAGCCGCGCCAAGCAGAGTATTCTCCCCGATCCCCGCCGCCGCGTCAAACGGACGATCCGCGCCCTAAATCAGGACTTCGCCGACTTTAGATCTGCGGAACCATGCACCTGCCCCACTTTGCTTCGGCCACCTGTTTCCGGTATTCTTCGCGGTTTGCTGCCGGTCGACCCCGTCCCCTTGGTCGGGCGGGTCCAGGGTGTCGGGGCGTTCCCGAAGCCGTCGATCAGGTGAATCCGTCAGGAGCCACGCATGGCCGAAGCGCGCAAAGTGTTGTATGAGGGGATGTTCCTGCTGCATCAGGGGGCGATCGCCAGCGACTTTTCTGGGTGCATCGACCACGTCACCGGGATCATCGAGCGCTACGGCGGGGAGATCGTCCTGTGCCGCAAGTGGGAGGAGCGCCGCCTGGCCTACGACATCCAGGGCCAGCGCCGCGGAACCTTCCTCCTGATCTACTTTAATGCCCCCGGTTCGGCGATCACGAAGATCGAGCGCGACTGCAACCTCTCCGAGAAGGTGCTGCGAACGCTGATCATCCGGGCCGACCACATCGGCGAAGCCGAGTTGGAGGTCGCCCGCAAGGAAGGCGACATCTCCGTCGAGGGCGCCCTCCGCGCCGGCGGGGATGATGCGGAGCAGGGCGAAGAATCCGAACGCGCCCAAGCCGGCGCCGAGGCCTGATGTCGAGGCGCAAACAAACCCACGGGGAAACTGGCCATGCCGAACCTCAACCGCGTGATGCTGATGGGCAACCTGACGCGCGATCCCGAACTGCGCTACACGCCGAACAACACGGCCGTGGCGAACATCGGACTTGCGATCAACCGGACATGGCGTAACCAGCAGGGCGAGAAGCAGGAAGATACCACCTTCGTCGACTGTGAAGCCTGGGGTCGCACCGCCGAGGTGCTCAATCAGTATCTCCGCAAAGGTCGACCGGTCTACGTCGAAGGCCGCCTGCGCCTCGACCAGTGGCAAGACAAAGAGGGCAACAACCGCTCCAAGCTGAAGGTTGTCGTCGAAACCTTCCAGTTCATCGACTCGCGCGGCGGGGGAGATGACGAAGGCGGCGGCGGTCCCCCGGCCGGGCAGCAGTCCAACAGCCACCGGAACGACCGCCGCGACAGCGGCCCCAGCGAGCCCCCTCCCTCGCGTCAGGCCTCGTATTCCTCCGCCCCGGCCGACGAACCGCACCACCCCGTCCAGGAGGAGGACATTCCGTTCTAAGCAGATTGTCAGCCAAGGACAGTGGGGCGGGCGTCCCGCCCGCCGTCGCGGCGAAGCCGCGAATCCGAAGTTCCCTGACCTTGATGTGGCACGAATGATTTTCAGGCCTTGGGCCTGATGGCGGGTAAGACACCCCGCCCCACTTGGAAACCTGAACCATGAAAGCCATCACGCTTCTACTGACCGAGAACATTGACAATCTGGGCATCGTCGGAGACGTCGTCACCGTCAAGCCCGGTTTCGCCCGCAATTTCCTGCTCCCGCGCGGGTACGCCACCGAACCGACCGAAGAAAACGTCGCCGCCCTCGCCGAGCGGCGCAAGCAGGTCGAGGCCGAGCTTCGACTCAAGCGCGAGGCGCTCGAGAAGATGTTCGAGAAGATTCAGGGCCACGAGGTCACTCTCGAGCGCTCCGCCAACGAGCAGGGCGTCCTCTTCGGCGGCGTGTCGCAGCACGACATCGCTCAGGCGCTGCGCGATGAGGGCTTCGCCGTCGAAGACCGCGCCGTGCGCATCGGCCAGCAGATCAAGCGGCTCGATTCGTACATGATCCCCCTGGTGTTCGCGACGGACCTCAAGATGGAGATCAAGGTCTGGGTGGTTTCCGACCGCCCGGCCGACCAGCCCCAGGCCGAAGACCTCGCCGAAGCGACCGAGGAAAGCGAAGAGACCGCGGCCGCCGAGCGCTGACTCGCGCCCTGAACACGAACGAATCATCAAGGGCACGGCCAGCGGTCGTGCCCTTTTTTCAAGTAGGTCAGGCCTTGGCCTGACTGCTAAGAGAACGTGGCGTGAAAGCTGTCAGGCCAAGGCCTGACCGACTCGACTTGAGGAATCTCCCCATGCGACTCAAGGACAAGACCGCCCTCATCACCGGCGCCGCCGGCGGCATCGGCAAGGAATCCGCCCTGCTTTTTGCCCGTGAAGGCGCCTGCATCGTGGCGGTGGATGTCAACGAACAGGGCGCCGCACAGGCGGCGAGGGAGGTCGAGACCGCGGGCGGCAGGGCGATCGCCGTCCGCGCGGATGTCTCCAAGGCCGCCGACTGTCGCAACATGATCGAACAGGCCGAGGCCGCGTATGGGAAACTGCACATCCTCTTCAACAACGCGGGCATCATGCACTCGGACGATGACGATGCGGAAAAGACCGAGGAGGCCGTGTGGGACCTCACCATGAACATCAACCTCAAGGGGGTGTTCTTCGGGTGCAAGTACGGCATCCCGGCGCTCAAGCGCGCGGGGGGCGGATCGATCATCAACACCGCTTCGTTCGTCGCCCACCTCGGGGCCGCGACCCCGCAGATCGCCTACACCGCCTCGAAGGGCGGCGTGCTGGCGATGACCCGCGAGCTGGCGATCATCCACGCCCGCCAGAACATCCGCGTCAACGCCCTGTGCCCCGGCCCGCTGCGCACCGAGCTTCTCATGAAGTTCCTCAACACCGAGGAGAAGAAGCAGCGACGCCTCGTCCACATCCCGATGGGCCGCTTCGGCGAAGCGAAGGAGATGGCCCAGGCGGCGCTGTTCCTGGCGAGCGATGAATCCTCCTACATCACCGGGAGCGAGTTCCTGGTCGACGGCGGGATCACCTCGGCATACGTGACGCCGCAGTAAGTCGGGCAGGCGGGGGCGGGAGGTGTGTCATTCCATCCCCGGCCGGCGATCCCACACCCTAAGCTCACGCTCGAGCGCCATGCCCAGTTCGCACAGGCGACCTTCCTCGTAGAGCCTGCCCCAGAGCGTCACGCCGTGGGGGTGGTCGTTCACGAACCCCGCGCGGAGGGTCAGCGACGGGTGGCCGGTCATGTTCGTGATCAGCAGCAGCGACGCGGCGAAGCTGGGGCTGAGGATCGCCTCGACCTTCTCGAAGCGCTCGGCCACCATCTCCATCACCCGCCGGCGAAACCGGTCAAGCTGCACCAGTTCGACGGCCGGGGCGAGTCGCGCCTGGCGGAAGATGTTCGGCCAGGCGTTCTCATCCTGTCGCGTCAGTTCGTCATCGCGGTCGGTGAGGGTGAGTTCCTCGAACGCGGCCGCCGCCTCGATCCCCACGATCGCCGCGAGCGAATCGTAAGGCCAATCGGGCAGGTCCAATTCCACCAGTTCCACGTCCAGGGGCTTGATCGCTTCGAGGGCCTGGAGATCAACCTCATTCGTCCGCTCGCCTTGAAACCACTGGGGCGAGTAACCGATGCGCCGGCCGCGCACTGGCCGCGCGGCGTCAAAGTCCAGCGGCATGTCGATGGAGTTCGCATCACCATCGTCCCGACCTCGAATCGCGCTCAGCACGAGCGCGGCGTCTTCGACCGTGCGGGTGATCGGTCCGACCTTGTCCAGCGACCAGCACAAGGCCATCGCGCCGGTGCGGGGAACCCTGCCAAAGGTCGGCCTGAGACCCGTGGCCCCGCAGCGCATGCAGGGCGAGACGATCGAGCCGTACGTCTCCGTCCCCAGGGCAAAGCCCACCAGGCCCGCGGCCGTCGCCGCCGAGGAACCGGCGCTCGATCCGCTCGAACCCTGCCGCAGGTTCCACGGATTGCGCGTCGTTCCGCCGAACCACACGTCCCCATACGCCAGCGCGCCGAGCGTGAGCTTGGCCACCAGCACCGCGCCAGCCTCTTCGAGCTTCTTCACCACGGCGGCGTCACGCTCGGGCACGCGCTCGCGGTAAGGCTGCGCGCCCCAGGTGGTGGGGATGCCCCGCGTATCGAACAGGTCCTTCGCGCCCCAGGGGATGCCGTGCAGCGGCCCGCGGTAGCGCCCGCGGGCGATCTCGTCATCGGCTCGCCGCGCCTGCATAAGCGCAAGCTCTTCGGTCAGGGTCACGACGCATTCGAGCTTCGGGCCGTGCGTTTTGAGGCGTTCCAGGTACAGGCGTGTGAGGCGCTCGCTGGAAAGCTCGCGGGATTCGATCCAGCGAGAGAGTTTCGTCACCGGCGCGAAGGCGATTTCCTCATCACCCCCCGGAAGTGGGCCGGGCGGTTCGTGGCTGCGCACAAACCGCTCGCGCAGCGAATCGAACGTCATGCCCGGCAGGCGCGGATCGAACACGGTCGCGGGTGCGTGGTGGTTGTCGAGCGCCACCTCCCGCCGGGCCTTGAACCTCCCGAGTTGACGGTCAATCGTCTTGAGCACCAGCTCGCGCTCGGCCTCGGTGTATCGCACGGCCGCGAGCTTCTCAGCCTGCGCGATCGTGCGAGCGGTGATGGCGGGGTCGTCTTCAGTCACAGTCGGAATCGTGGGCGGCGTTTCATCATCCTGCTGCTGGGCGGCGCGAGCGGTGGACTCGCGCTCGGCC
>JBGTFI010000616.1:0-2374 GCA_041747335.1 Phycisphaeraceae bacterium
ATGTTCATCGTCCCCTCCCGCCGCCGCGCCCGCGTGCGGGCCGGCTTGGGACCGGCCCGTCGAAGATCGTCAGACCGCTCGCCAGCGCTCGCAGGAACCCGCCGCTGTAGAGGCTTGATGTGACCGTCGGGAACCGGTTGAGCGCAAGCGCCGCGCCGGTCTTCCAGGACACGTGCCCGTCGCCGTAAAGCTGGTTCAGCCCAACCACCTCGCCCGGGTGCAGCGCGATCGCCCCGGCGCCGTTGATCCAGTCCCACCCGCGCGGACCGTTGATCCCGTGCGTGTAATGAAAGCCGTACAGACCCGGTTCCCACATGTACAGGTCGTCCTGCATCAGAAGGCGTCCCGGTTCAAGCTCCTGCCGCGTGAGCTTGTCCCCCGCCAGGCCGGAGCTGTCCCACGCGGCCTGATGCTCGTCGATCCGCGCGAAGTACGCGTAACTCATGTGAAACGCGCTCTGATCGGTCTCCGCGTCCGCGAAGCGTTTCCAACTGACCGACTCTTCCGGACACCAGAAAAACCCCTCCTCCACGTCCGCGTGCAGGGCGTCGCTGCGATAGCGTGTCGGGATGCCCACGTACTGCTCGATCCGCCGCGTGTGGAAGCTGTCCCACGGCTTCTGCCAGTCGGCCACGTGAATCGCGCTGGGCGTGACCGAGTCGGCCGTGCTCGGATTGGTCCAGAGCGTCATCTTCATCAGCTTCCCACGGTTGTCCTCGGTGTAACTGATGACCGCCAGCCCCCACTGCCGCAGATTGCTGCCGCACGCGGCGATCCGCGCCGCCTGCTTGGCCTTTCCCAGCGCCGGAAGAAGCAGCGCGATGAGCAGCGCGATGATGGCCACAACCACGAGAAGTTCGATCAGCGTAAAGGCGCTTGACCTGCGGGACATGAGGCGGCTCCAATGCCTGGCGGAATCGACATCTCCGGAAACCAGTCCATTATAGGCCCGGACGAGCGGTTTGGAAGTGTCCAGCAGCTCCGCACTCAATGGCTCAAGCCCCACGACGCTCTCGCGCCGCCCTTGCTGGTATTCTTTCGCCCTGCCGGAGCCGCTCTCCATGGACGCGCTAATCCAACCGGGCGATCTTCACCTGGGCCCGATCGTCCTGCGCTGGATGTCGCCGGCCTTCCTCACCGCCTGCCTCCGCGACGACCTTGCGCTCGCCTCATCGCTGATCGGCCTCTCCATCCCCCGCGAGTGGCTTGCGGAAAAGGTGCTCATGCGCCTGCGGATGGAGCTGGCTGAGGTGGATCCAGACTACCGCCCCTGGTCCCTCCGGGCGATCGGCGTTGCCGCGACGGGGCAGATGGCCGGGCACATCGCTTTTCACTCGCTTCCGGGGGCGGCGTATCTTGAGCCGTTCGCCCCGGGCGGGGTCGAGTTGGGCTACACCGTTTTTCCAGCCTTCCAGCGACGCGGTTACGGGCGTCTGGCCGCGGCCGGGATGATCCGCTGGGCGGCCGGCCGCGGCGTGGACTCCTTCGTGGTTTCCATCTCCCCGGAGAACCTCGCTTCGATGGCCCTGGCCCGCCGGCTTGGGTTTGTGAAGGTCGGGCAGCACCTCGACGAGGTGGACGGCCTGGAAGAGGTCCATCGTCTGGACGGCCCAGCCCTGTCGAACCTTCTGGCGTGGGTGGGGACGAAGGGCAATCCTGAGGAGGGGACGGCCTGACCGTTTATACGAGTCGCGAGGACAACCTCAGGTAAAAGCGGCCTGGATGGCGCGGGCGGTTATTGTCGCCCACGCCACAACCGATAAGGACATAGGCCGAAGGTGTTATTCTTCGCGCTTCTCCCCGGGGATTTCGTCAGGACCGACAAGCAGTGGGATCGGATGCGACGATGTTTCAGGGCGGCCGCGCGGGCCGCCGGACTTTGGCGGCACGTGTCAACACGTGGGGGGCCAAAGGAAACCGTGATGCGAACGATCCTGATGGTGGACAACCAGGCGATCTGCCGCGAACCGCTGGCGGCGGTCCTTCGCGCCGAGGGTTATCACACCCTCGAGGCAGGCGACGGCGTCGCCGCGCTGCGCCTGGCACGCGATGAACGTCCCGACCTGATCATTCTGGACATCCTGATCCCGGAGATGGACGGCATGGCCGTCCTGCGGGCGGTGCGCGCCGATCCACACCTGCGCCTCACGCCCATCATCGTCCTGAGCGCCGTGCGATCCAAGCAGCAGATTCTCGACGTCGCCCGCTACGGTGTGCGTCACTACCTGCTCAAGTCCGCGTTCTCTCTCGAGGAACTGCTTCAACGCGTGCGCTACTGCCTGGGTGAAGGATCCCCCGCAACCGTGCCCACCGTCAACGTCGTCACCCCTGCCGCCAACTCCGAAGCGGCCTCCGCCGCCGCGCCTCGTTCTCG
>JBGTFI010000617.1:0-9303 GCA_041747335.1 Phycisphaeraceae bacterium
AGTACGGCAAGGGCGCCCGGGCCAGGGCGTCGGTGTAGAGTCGATTGGTTGATGGATAGATTGGAGTGGATTAGTTGATGGAAGTGGGGCGGGCGTCTCGCCCGCCATCGCGGCGAAGCCGCGAGCAATCGACTTATGTGCGCGGCGTGGTGGTGTTCTTTCAGGCCTTGAAGCCTGAAGGCGGGCGAGACGCCCGCCCCACTTCCATCAACTAATCCACTCCAATCTATCCATCACCCACTCGACTCTACACCGACGCCCTGGCCCGGGCGCCCTTGCCGTACTTGGCGGCGTACTGGTCGTAGATCCAGCGGTAGGTCTTCTCCATCCCGTCGCGCAGACGGATCGAGGGCGCCCACCCGAGGTACTCCTTGATCTTGGTGTTGTCGCTGTTGCGGCCGTTGACGCCCTTGGGGGCGTCGAGCTTGTACTTCCGGTTGAGCTTGATCCCCGCGATCTCCTCGACCATATCCACCAGCCCGTTGATCGTCACCAGCTCGTCCGAGCCGAGGTTGATCGGCTCGGGCACGTTGTGGTGCATGATCATGTCGATGCCCTGGGTGCAGTCATCAATGTACATGAAGCTGCGCGTCTGCCTGCCGTCACCCCAGATTTCGATGTCGTGATTGCCCGTCTCTTTGGCGATGATGACCTTGCGGCAGATCGCGGCGGGGGCCTTCTCGCGCCCGCCCTCCCAGGTGCCCTCCGGCCCGTAGACGTTGTGGAAACGCGCCACGCGGGTGTACAGCCCGTAATCCTCGGTGAAGTGGCGGCACATCCGCTCGGTGAAGAGCTTCTCCCACCCGTAGCCGTCCTCGGCCATCGCGGGGTAGGCGTCCTCTTCCTTGAGCGGCGTGACGTTCTCGTCGCGCTGCTTGTCGGCGTTGTAGACGCAGGCGCTCGAGGAATAGAAGAACTTCTGGACACCCGCGTCCTTGGCGGCCAGGAGCATGTGCGTGCTGATGAGGACGGTCAGCATGCACTCTGCCTTGTGCGTCTCGATGAAGCCCATCCCGCCCATGTCGGCGGCCAGGTTGTAGACCTCGGCGGCCCCTTCGCAGGCCTGGCGGCAGGCGTCGATCCCGTTGAGGTCGAGCTGGAGGTTCTCCACGTCGTCAAAGACCTGGTACCACTCCTCGAACGGTTTGCGGTCGACCGCCCGCAGGTTGGAGAACCCCTTCTTGCGGAAGTAGTCGATCAGGTGCCCCCCGATGAATCCCCCGCCGCCCGCCACGACAATCAGCTGATCCTTCATGATGAACCTCTCTTAGGGTAATCGGGCAACAAGACCCATGCGACTAACCGCCAAGTGCTCGTGCAAGCAGGACTTACAGGCTGGCGGACCAATCTCCCATCAGGCATTGTATCGACTGGGGCCGCTGGTCACATTACGGGCCGCGTGCGGCGCGGGTTCACGAAGCCCGTGCCCTGAGCAAGACTCCGCGTGCCCGTGGGGCGGCCGCTACCTTCCACCGGGTTATCAGACCTTCCCCACCTCCCTTGCTCGACGATACCATTCGATGGTCCGGGTGAGGCCCTCCTCGAGCGCCGTGCGGGCCTCGAAACCCAAGCGCTCCCTCGCACGGGTCACATCCAGGCATCGACGCGGCTGGCCGTCGGGCTTGCGGACATCCCACTCGATCCTTCCACGGAAACCCGTCAGTCGCGCGATGAGCTGTGCAAGCTCACGGATGGTGATCTCCCGCCCGCTTCCGAGGTTGACCGGCGTCGGGTCGGTCAGCCTCTCCGCGCCCCGCAGCACTCCCTCGGCTGCGTCATCGACGTAAAGGAACTCTCGTGAGGCGCTGCCCGTCCCCCAGCAGGTAATCGACTCGTCCCCCGCCTCGACCGCCTCGACGCACTTACGGATCAGCGCCGGGACGACGTGGGAGGTTTCGAGGTCGAAGTGGTCGCCCGGCCCGTACAGATTGACCGGCAGCAGCGTGACGCCCGGAAAGCCGTGTTCATGGTGATAGGCATCGAGCATGACCATCAGCGCCTTCTTCGCGATCCCGTAGGGGGCGTTGGTCTCTTCGGGATAACCGGTCCACAGGCCATCTTCCCGGAACGGCACGGGGGTGTCCTTCGGATAGGAGCAGACCGTCCCGATGAGCACGAACTTCTCCAGGCCGGCGCGCCGGCCCTGCTCGATCAGGTGCGCGCCCATCATGAGGTTGTCATGGAAGAACCCCGCCGGATGCGCGCGGTTGGCGCCGATGCCCCCCACGCGCGCCGCCAGGTGCAGCACCACATCAGGCCTAAGATCGTGATACATCCGCGCGACGTCCGCTTCGCGGCGAAGGTCATAGTTGTCGCTGCGCGGCACGTCGATGTGACGGCATCCGCGCTGGCGGAGCTTCCCGCACACGACCCGGCCGAGAAACCCCGCCCCGCCGGTGACCGTCACTCGCAGACCTGGCCAGTGCATGCTTCGCAGCGTACCACTACAGATGTCCCGCGTCATGAAGCGTCTTCTCGCGGCGGGCGAGTTCGAGGTCGGCCGCGACCATCATCCTCACCAGCTTCTCGAAGGTGATGTGAGGCCGCCAACCGAGCACCCGCGCCGCCTTGCCCGCGTCGCCCAGCAGCAGGTCCACCTCCGTCGGGCGCAGGTAGCGCTCATCCAACTCGACATGGTCACGGTAGTCCAGGTCGGCCGCGGCGAACGCCCGTTCGACGAACTCAAGCACGGAATGGGTCTCCCCGGTGGCGATGACGTAATCATCCGGCTGATCCCGCTGGAGCATCCGCCACATCGCTTCGACGTAGTCCCCCGCGAAGCCCCAGTCGCGCTTGGCGTCGAGGTTGCCCAGGTAGAGCTTCTTCTGGAGGCCGAGCTTGATGCGTCCGACGGCGCGGGTGATCTTTCGCGTGACGAACGTTTCGCCGCGGCGGGGGGATTCATGGTTGAAGAGGATGCCGCAGCTCACGTGCAGGCCGTACGCTTCGCGGTAATTGACCGCCGCCCAGTGGGCGTGGACCTTGGCGGCGGCGTAGGGGCTGCGGGGGTAGAAGGGGGTGGTCTCGCGCTGCGGGGTTTCCTGAACCTTGCCGAACATCTCGGAGCTCGACGCCTGGTAGAACCGCACGCGCGTTCCCGTGCGCTGCTGGTGATCGCGCACCATCTCCAGCAGGCGCAGCGTGCCCAGGGCCACGGTGTCCGCCGTGTAGAGCGGCTGATCGAAGCTCACCCGCACGTGCGACTGCGCGGCCAGGTTGTAGACCTCATCCGGCGCGACGTGTTCGAGCAGGCGCCGCAGGCTGCTACTGTCGGTCATGTCGCCGTAGTGAAGGCGAAGCCGCGGGCTTTGTTCGTGCGGATCCTGATAAAGATGATCGATGCGCTGGGTGTTGAAGCTGCTCGAGCGCCGGATGACTCCATGCACCTGATATCCCTTGGCCAGGAGCAGTTCCGTGAGGTAGCTGCCGTCCTGCCCGGTGATCCCGGTGATCAGGGCGGCGGGGCGGGTCTTGTCGGGCGCTTGCGGCGCGGTCATGCCTGGCTCCGTGGGAGGTGGCGGGATTGTATGGGATTCTCCGCCGCCCTTGCTGGCGAAATCCCGCCCGGCCGGTAACCTTGACCATGAACCTCCGGCCGCGCGAAGCTCCGCCATGCCCGAACCCACCCCCGAGAGCGCCAATGACCTGGCGGACCCCCGCGTCGCCGCGATGCTCCCGGCCGAGCTGCTTCAGCCCGATGAGATCATCATCCTGCTCATCAAACCCAGCCCGTGGTTCATCGTCCTCACGTCCGTGAGGGCGCTGGCGATCATCGCGCTGCTGGGGGTGATCGTGATCGTCCTCGACGGGTACGGGTATCTGCCGATCCTCCGCCGCGATGCGATGCTCTTTCTCTTCGCGGCCGGGGGTTTGCGTCTGTTCTGGGGGCTGCTCGAATGGCTCAGCCGGGTCTACGTCCTGACCGACCGGCGGGTGATCCGCGTCAAGGGGGTCATCCGGGTGCAGGTGTTCGAGGCCGCCCTCAAACAGATCCAGCACACGAACACCTACTTCTCGCTGGCCGAGCGCCTGCTGGGGCTGGGGACCATCGGGTTCTACACCGCGGGGACCGGCCAGGCCGAGGCGTTCTGGGTCATGCTCGCCCAACCGCTGGAGGTTCATCAGACGATCGTGCGGACGTTGGAGAGGTATCGGTAGGGGGGCCGTTAAGAATGTTCCCCAACGAGCCGCGACCGTGAGGGAGCGGAAGATCCCCATTACAAGGCACGGGCAAACCGCTTACTGACGGGTGCGGCGTGTTCGGAACGTTGCAGAAGAACTGTCAGGCCGAGGCCTGACCTACCGGTCATCGAGCACGCCGGTGAGCTGCGCGTTGAGTGTAGGCATGTCGTACCGGATGAACGTGCCGAGGGTCTTATTCCCTCCGATGCAGCCGAAGAGGATTTGGACGGGCGTGTCATCCTCCGCATAGGTGGCGATGCGGTCCCGTGAGCCCTCGCGGTTCAGGTGGTACAGACCGCAAAGGGCATACGCTCTGCCGGCAGGCTGCGCTTCTTCCAGCAGAGATTCCAGCAGCGTCCGCGCCTCGTCGCTCCGCATGATCGTCGTGAACGCGATGAACCCCACCGACTCCACCGCGCCTAATCCCACGAGGTGGGATTCCACCAGTGAGGTCCTCGTCAGGAACGCGTACGCCTCGCGGACCCGAGCAGGGTCGGGGATCAGCCGAGCGATATCGGCCTTTGGATCATGCCCGGTTGTTGGGGTTGAATCCGGCTGAGGATCAGCGGTGACCGATGTTTCCCGCACCAGCCGCTGGAGCGATTGCGGGTGATCGGCCCGCCGTGTATCTCGCTGACAGCCGCTCATTACCAAGATCATCCCGGTGACCACCATCGTTTGTACGGTTCGCACACCCATCACAGCCTCCGGTTCAGTCCCGGCCTCCCCCCGTTGTAGCGCATCCATGACACGAAGGGTTCACGATGACCCACCGGTGTCAGGCCAAGGCCTGACCTACTCCTGCTCCACCATCTTCATCAGCTCGCGCCGCATCACCTTGCCCGTCGGGTTGCGCGGGAGGGTGTCGATCCGCCGGACCTCGCGCGGGACTTTGTAGGCCGCCAGCCGATCGCGGCACCAGGTCCGAAGCGCCGCCTCATCAAACGCGCCGCCCTCCTCGATCTCCACGAACGCCACCGGGGTTTCGCCGCGCATCGGGTCGTGTTTGCCCACCACGGCCGCGGCTTTGACGCTCGGGTGCTGGGCCAGGATCTCCTCGATCTCGCGGGGAAAGACGTTCTCCCCGCCGACGATCATCATCTCCTTCTTCCTGCCGGTGATGTAGAGGAACCCATCCTCATCGAGCTTGCCGATGTCGCCGGTACGGAAAAAGCGCAGCGGGCCGTTGTCGGTGATGACCGTCGTCATCACCTGCGCGGTCTGATCGGGGAGGTTGTAGTAGCCCTTCATCACGACGGGGCCGCCGATGAGGATCTCGCCCTCTCCATCCGGCGGGAGGATGCGGTCCTGGTCATCGACGATGACGATGCGCACCCCCGGAAGCGCCGTGCCCACGGAGTGCCGCCGCCACCTGGCGGGGGTACACCAGTTAGTGCCGGGGGAGGTCTCCGTCAGCCCGTAGCCTTCGAGCAGCCTCACGCCGAAGCGCTCCCTGAACTGCTCGAAGACGGCATCGGAGAGCGGTTCGCCGCCGGAGATCGCCATGCGGATGGAGGTGAAGTCTTCGGGAGCGGCGTCTTTGACGCTCAGGAGCGCCCCGTACATGGAGGGCACGCCCATCATGATGTCCGGCCGGTGCTCGCGAATGAGCTGCACGATCCGCCGCGGGACGAAGCGGGCGGAGTAGACCACCTTCGCGCCGATGAGCAGGGGAATCACCGTCAAGACCGACAGCCCGAAGCTATGGAATTGCGGCAGCACGCCCAGGAAGACATCCGCGCGGGTGATGGCGGCGTGCTCGATCCCCGCGCGGGCCTCTGCCAGCAGGTTGCCGTGCGTGAGCATGACGCCCTTGGGCCGCCCGCTGGTGCCGGAGGTGTAGAGAATGACCGCGACATCCCGCTCCTTCGCCCTGCTCGGCCAGCGCAGCGGGGGAAAGCCGGAAAAGTCCATGTGATCGAGCATGAGCAGCTCGACATCCTCCGGCAGGGCCTCGCGCCCGCCGAGGTGTTCGAGCATCGGCCCGGCGGTGATGATGGTGTCCACGCCGCTGTCGGCGATCACGTAGGCGAGTTCTTCTTTCTTTAGCAGGTAGTTGAGCGGCACACCGATTCGGCCGGTCATCCACACGCCCAGCAGGGCCATGGGAAACGCCCCGCCGGTGGGCAGGAGGATGCCGACGTTGGGCTTGTCGGTCATCGCGTCGATCTTCTCGGCGATGAAGAGGGATCCGCCGCCGAGTTTGGCGTAGGAGTACGAGCGCTGGTCATCGACCACGGCCGGGCGTTTACGGGCGTGAAGGATGGTCCGCAGGATGGGGAGTAGGATGCTCATGGGGAGGGTTCCACGGGCCTGAATGGGGGCATATTCGCCCAGCTTATCATTCGCATCGTACGCTTGACCGGGCGCGGGGCCGGGCGTACTATCGGCTCATCAGTCGATTTCTTGGAATCCGTCCACATGGTCCAACCGATGCCGCACAACCTGATCGACGACCGCCGGCCGCAGATCGGCCGGGGATCGGCGCTGCCGCATCGGATGCGACGCAAAGTCGCGCTCGCCCGCTGACGTGACGGCCGCCCCCCATTCCGCACATCCCGGTCCGGCCAGTCCCCGCAAGTACTTCGTGCCTTCGTGCCCTCATGCCGTCTTCTCCCATGCCGCCTGTCATCGAGACATCCCGACCCGTCAGCGCCGAGGATCTTTCACCGGGTCAGTTCGTGGCGCTGTCGCGCATCACCTATGAACTGATCCCCGATGATCCCGACAGCCCCTGGCGGCAGGATCTCATCCCTCAGCGCATCCGGCTGATGCCCTGCGATGCCGGTCGGCCGCTGAAGGTCATCGCCATCAGCGTCCCCTTCGTGCTGGTGCGCACGCCCGAGGGAACGCCGCTGACGCTGGACCTTCGTCGCGTCGAGCTGATGCGTCTGGGCGCCGTGTTCGGGCGTGAGGCGTACGGCCGCCTGCGCTAGGCGCACCGGGCGCCGAACCGGAAGTGTGCGCGCTAGGACACCCTGACAACGCTCCGGCAGGTTAGTCTATGGCCCCATGCGGGCTTGGGGCTTTCGACACCTCGGCAGGCGGACGCTCTTCGCGGCGCTGCTGGCGTTCCTGGTGGTGTTTCTGGTCTGGCCGATCCTCCTGACCGTCCGCGGGGGGTTCATGGCCGCCGACGGCGGGTGGACGCTCGCCCACCTGCGCAGCGTCTTTGCCGACCCCCTATGGATGCGCGGGCTGACCAACAGCCTGCTCATCGCCACGCTCACCACGATGCTCTGCGTCGTGATCTCACTTCCCGCGGCCGTGCTCGCGGCGCGCTGCGCGTTCACCGGCAAGGCGGTGCTGACGAGCATGATGCTCCTGCCGCTGGTGCTGCCCCCCTTCGTGGGGGCGATCGGGCTGAGGGCGATCCTCGGCCGATTCGGCGCCCTCAACGCCCTGCTCATGCACCTGGGGCTGCTCGACCCCGATCAACCGGGGATCGACTTCCTCGGCGGCGCGTGGCTGGGCGGACCGCTGGTGGGGGTGGTCATCATGGAAGCGCTGCACCTTTACCCGATCCTCTACCTCAACCTCGTGGCGGCGCTGGCGAACATTGATCCCGCCCTCGAAGAAGCGGCCGCCAACCTCGGCGCGGGGCGCTGGCGGCGATTCCTGCGCATCACCTTGCCGCTGACCCTCCCGGGGCTGTTCGGCGGGGCGACGATTGTGTTCATCTGGTCGTTCACGGAACTGGGCACCCCGCTGATGTTCGACTTCCAGACCGTCACCCCCGTGCAGGTGTTCTGGGGGATTCAGGAGATGGCCGACAATCCCCGGCCGTACGCGCTGACCGTCGTCATGCTGGCGGTGGCGATCGGGTTGTACGCGATCGGGAAGCTGGCGATCGCCGGGCGGGGCGGGGCGATGGCGAGCAAGGGGGCGTCGGCCGCGAACGTGCGCACGCTCACCGGTTGGCGCAATGTTCTTGCTGCGGGGAGCATCGCGGCGCTGGTGGGTGTGTCGATCCTTCCGCACCTGGGTGTCGTCATCAGCTCGCTGAGTGAAAACGGGGCGTGGTACCGGTCGGTGTTTCCACGCGCCTGGACGGGTGAGCATTACGTGCAGGCGCTGACCCATCCGGTGGCGGGCGGGGCGATCCGCAACAGCCTGTGGTACGCGACGCTGGCGATGGCGCTGTGCCTGATGGTGGGGTCTGCGATCGCGTACTTGAACGTGCGATTGAAGGTGCGCGGCGGGTGGGTGCTCGATACGCTGGCGATGGTCCCTCTGGCGGCGCCGGGGCTGGTGATGGCGTTCGGGTATGTGGCGATGACGCTCGCCTGGCCGCTGGGTCCGGGCGGTCCGCTCGCCGGGCTGGTGGACGTGGTGGGGAGGGATCCCAACCCGGTGGGCCTGCTGGTGATCGCGTACGCGGTGCGGCGGCTGCCGTATGTCGTCCGCTCGGTATCGGCGGGGCTGGAGCAGACCTCCGCAGCGCTCGAGGAGGCCGCCTGGACCCTCGGCGCCGGCCGACTGACCACTCTGCGGCGGATCGTCGCCCCGCTGATCATGGCCAACATCCTGGCCGGGGCGCTGCTGGCCTTCAGCCTGGCGATGCTGGAGGTGAGCGAGTCGCTGATCCTCGCGCAGAGGCAGGAGCACTTCCCGATCACCAAAGCCATCTTCGAACTCTACAACCGTCTGGGGGACGGGCAATCCATCGCCGCGGCCATGGGCGTCTGGGGGATGGCGCTGCTGGGGCTGACGCTGATGGGCGCGGGGCTGCTCATGGGCAGACGGTTGGGCGCGGTGTTCCGGGTGTAGGGCAGACCGGGGATTCGGGACTGGGGACGAATGACCAATGACGAAATCCGAATGACGAAAGGGCCGTGGACGCAGCGCGACGCGGCAATCCCCCAACACTGTTAGGATGACCATCAATGAAGCGAACGTCACTTCGGCCAGGTTCCCATACGTCGATTGTCGAGGATTGTCATTGATGACGCCGCGCATCGTGCCATCTTCTCCGGTTCGCCTGATGGTTGGGGCGGCGCTGCTGACCGTGACCCTTCTGGTCGGCTCCTGCGGGCGCTCTCAGCCCATGCCCGCACCGCCAGCCGACTCGCCCCGACCGCTGCGCGTGGGGGTGGCGGAGTCCGCCCCGCCGCTGATCTT
>JBGTFI010000618.1:0-8553 GCA_041747335.1 Phycisphaeraceae bacterium
CGGCGCGACGCGGGCCGAAGTTCCCGGAACTCAAGGAAGTCCTTGAAGGGATGCAGGAGGTTCCGGTGGTGGGCACGGAGCGTGGCCTGATGACGCTTCATCGTTATAACCCCAGTGACAAACTCCGCGATCAGACGCGGCTGATTTGCCGCATCCCGGCAGGACTGATCGGGAGCGACATGCTCTTCGCGACGAGCATCTCGCGCGGTCCGTACGCCGGATGGATGTGGTCGGATGCGCTGGTGCGGTGGGAGATCATCGGAAGGCAGGTGGTTCTGGTGTCGCCGGACAGCCGGATGGTGGAGAACGCCAGCGACCCGGTGGGCGACGCGGTCGATCGCACCTACCGGCCCGTCTACCTGGCCGCATTGCCGATCGTCACCATGGCCGGGAACGATCCGGTGGTGGACCTTTCGAGCCTGCTGATCAGCGATGTCGCCGGGCTTCCGACGGCCGGGGGAATCAATCGAGCGCTGAGCCAGTACACCAAGATCAAGATTTTCCCGGACAACATTCTGATCGATGTCGATCTGGTTCAGGGTAGCCGCGGGGGCGGGAGCCAGGGCACCGGGGTTTCGTACGCGTTCCGCAAGCTGCCGGCGCGAGACGGGTACAAGCCGCGATTGGCCGATGAACGCATCGGATACTTCACGACCGTCCGTCGCGACTGGACCACCCGGCACTCGGAGCGCGAGACGGTGGTTCGCTACATCAACCGTTGGCATCTTGAGAAGCGCGACCCTTCCCTGGAGCTTTCCCCGCCGAAGAAGCCGATCACCTTCATCATTGAGAAAACGGTCCCACTGCGCTGGCGGCGTTGGGTGCGCGACGGGATCGCGGAGTGGAACAAGGCGTTCGAGGAGATCGGGTTCGTCGATGCCATCGTGGTGCAGCAGCAGACGGATGACAACGAGTTCGCCAGCTACGACCCCGAGGACGCGAGGCACAACTTCATCCGGTGGATCGTCAGCGGGCGGGCGTTCGCGATGGGTCCGAGCCGGGTCGATCCCCGGACGGGACAGATCCTCGACGCCGACATCATTTTCGATGACGCGTTCCTGCGCTACACCCAGCGGGACTTCGACCTTTTCGGGCCGGCGGGCGCGGGCGCGATCGCGGGCCCGCACCTCGTGCGTTTTTTGGCTGAGAACCCGCGTTTTCTGCCCGTGAAGCAGCGCTACGGACAGGATCCGCAGGGCTATCTCGACGAGCTTGTGCAGTCCATGGGCACCGGAACCGCCGGGGCGGATTCGATGGCCAGGCATCATCAGGGCATGGCCATCCACCACGACCACGGTGACCACTGCAACATCGCGGCGGGCTTGCAGCACCAGCTCGCCTTCGCGCGCCTGGCGATGCTCGGAACGCCCTCGGGCAAGGAGTTCCCCGAACGGCTGATCGGGGAGGTCATCAAGGAAGTGATCGCCCACGAAGTGGGTCACACGATCGGGCTGCGACACAACTTCAAGGCTTCGAGCTGGCTTGACCTTGAAGAAGTGCGGCGCCGCCGCGACAACACCGACGAGCCGACGACCGCCTCGGTGATGGACTACAACCCCATCCTCTTCTTCGCCGATGACGACAAGCCGGAGGACATCCGGCACTTCATCTCCCCGACGATCGGCCCGTACGACCACTGGGCCGTCGAGTACGGCTATCGTCAGCCGGGCCCCAAGGATGGCGGCGAGGAGAAGATGCTCAAGGCCATCGCCTCCCGTTCCGGCGAACGCGCCCTGGCCTATGCCACCGACGAGGACACGAGCTGGGTTTATTCCCCCGATCCGCTGGTCAACCGCTACGACATGACCGACCAGCCCATCGAGTGGGCGAAGACCCGCGTGGACCTGGTCCAGAAGCTCCTGCGGGACATCAAGGACTGGGCGGTCGATAAGGATGAACCGGCGCACTACCTGCGCTCGGTGTTCGTCACCATCATGTTCGAGCAGGCCACCAACATGCAGTACGTCAGCCGGCTGGTGGGCGGGCAGTATTTTCACCGCAACCGGCCGTCGGACCCCGATGCGAAGCCTCCGCTTGTGCTGGTTTCCGCCGATGAGCAGCGACAGGCGCTGCAATACCTGGAGAAGACCCTTTTCAGCGACAGCTTCTACAAGACCGACCCCAACCTGCTCAACGAGCTGCCCACTTCCCGGTGGCTCGACTGGGCAGGCTCGCCCGGAACCCGCATCGACTATCCGATCCACGACGCGATCCTCTCGATGCAGAGTTACGCACTGCTGAACCTGATCGCTCCGCCGGTGATGCAGCGCGTGTACGATGCCGAGCTCAAGACCGAGTCGGCTGACAAGTTCACGGCGGCGGAGCTGATCGTCACCGTGCGTGACATCATCTGGCCTCAGGTCGCCAGCGATGTGAGCCGCGACTACACCGACGCCCAGCCGATGATTTCCTCCATCCAGCGGAATCTCCAAGCCGAATACATCGACCTGATGCTTCCGTACGTCGAACCGGGGGTTTCGGTGTACATGTCGGCTGACGTGCACCGGATGGTGCGGTTCTCTCTGCGTGAGCTGAGCGATCGCATCGGAAGAACGCTCGAACAGGGTCAGACGGATCTCGGGTGGAAGATCGACTTCGCCTCCCGCGCGCACCTGACCGAAACGAAGTCCAAGATTGACCGGTCTCTGAGCGCCGTCTACACCACGCGCTGACCCCCCCTCCGCAAGACCCAAAAACAAAGGGCGGGCCTCACCAGGCCCGCCCTTTTCTTTTCACGCCGCGCGTCACCAGTCAAGCGGGTCCAGGGGACGGCATTCGCACATTCGTGCATTACCTTCTCACCCCTCCGCCTTCTCCGCCCCCGCCTGCGCTTCCTTTTCCTGTTTCTTCCCCTGCTTGGCCGCCTGCTCCTGCTGTTTGCGGATTTTGTCGATGTCGATGGCCGCGTGAATGATGTCGAACGCGGCGCCGACCTTGTGCAGCCCGACGATCGCCAGGGGTCGGGGCGGCTGGTAATACTGCGCCTCGCCGAGCACGCCCGCGACGACGAAGGTGCCGTCCTTTTTGTGCTCGAGGTGGAACTTCTCCGGCAGGACGAACTGCAGGCGACCGGCCTGCTTGGCCTCACGCAGCTTGGCCGGGAGGAGGAATGTCAGCAGGTTCGCCTCGAGCTCGGTCTCGGGTTGAACCAGCTCGATCTGGACGCCCTCGGGGCGCTCGGGGGTCTTGTTCACGGTAATCCGTTCGGTCTTCAAGGCGGATGCCTCCGGGAAAACAGGCCACTCGGTACTCCACGCCCGCGAGCGATCACGCCTCACGGGCCGCATCAGTCTATCAGGGGCGACCCGTGATGTCACAAAACCCGCGAGATCCCTATCGGATGGGTGGGGCAAGGGCTTTGCCTGCCCCAGCTCCGTTACCGTGGCCCGGGGGGACGGTTCGAGGGGGGTTCCAGGCTTTCGAGATCGCCTGATGGCGGGCGGGACGCCCGCCCCACTGTCTCACGGGACGCACGCCACCTCTGGAGCATCCGGATCGCCTCGGGATACGCCTTGCACTCTTCCTCGAACACCCGCGCCGCGAGGGTGTCGGGGGTGTCGTGGGGGAGGACGGGGCAACGGCGCTGGAGGATGATGGGGCCGGTGTCGTAACGGTTGTCGCAGTAGTGGACGGTGCAGCCGGTTTCGCTGTCGCCGGCGGCGAGGACGGCCTGGTGGACGTGGTGGCCGAACATGCCTTTGCCCCCGTGTGCGGGGAGGAGGGCGGGGTGGATGTTGATGACCCGGCGGTGGTAGTCGGGGGGGATGGTGAGCAGGGAGAGGAACCCGGCGAGGCAGACGAGCTGCGTGTTTGCAGCGCGGATGATCGTCCAGAGGGCGTCGGAGAAGGCTTCGGGGGTGGGGAAGTGTTTTCGTTCGACGATGTGGACGGGAAGGTTCAGTTCGCGGGCGCGGGCGATGCCGGGGGCGTCGGCGCGGGAGCTGATGACGCAGACGATCTGGGCGTGCAGGCGGCCGGCGGCGATCTCGGAGGCGAGGTTGAGCATGGTGCGACCGCCGCCGCTGAGGAGGATGGCCAGTCGCAGGGGTTGTTGCGGGGAGTCGGCGGTCATGCGCCGGTGAGTGTATGGAGCGCGAGGTGAGGGGGCCAGTGGGCGGGAGAGCGGCGACCTGCCCACGAGGACGAGGGCGTGGGCCGCGGCGCGTACGGGCGGTTTTTTGGTCCGCAATAGCGGACCCTACAGGGCGGTGACGGTGTGGGTGCCTGTGAGGTCGGGGGCGCGGCGGGTGCGGAGGACGGATTGGATGTGCCGCCAGAGGTCGGGGTTGGGGTGTGACTTGCGGGCACTGGCGGGCAAGCCGCCAGTGGCACCCGGGGAGGAGGGGGTCAGGAGGAGGTCGTAGGACTGGGGCGATTCGGAAGCGGTGAGCGGTTGCGAGAGGGCTTGTGCGCCGCCTCCGGCCAGGGCGGTTTCGAAGGGGTTGACATCGAAGGCGTCGAGCTGGCCGTCGCCGCTGAGGTCGCCATTTCGGTCGGGGTCGATGCCGGGGAATGCGGCTTCGTAGGCGGCGCGGTTGCCCAGGGCCAGCTCGAAGGGTGCGACATCGAAGGCGTCGAAGACGCCATCGCCGCTCAAATCGCCGAGGATGATGAGGTTGGGGTCCGGTTCGACGGTGAGTTGGAGGGCGCGGGCGGCGGTGGCGCCGGAATCATCGCGGACGTGGAGGGTCACGGTGTATTCGCCGGGCTGGGTGTAGCGGTGGGAGCCGGTGAGGCGGTAACGCTGATCGCCGTTCTGGAGCGTGAGCGTCTGGATCGAGGCTGGGAGGGTGACGCCGTTGCCGAAGTCGATCGTCGCGGCGACGGCGTCAGCCAGGGAATCGAAGAACAGGCCGGTGAAGGCGGCGACTTCGCCCGCGGTGATGGTGGCAGGGCCGGTGGCGGAGGTGAAGCGCGGGGGGAGGTTGCGGACGTTGACGGTCATGGTGTCGGCGGCGGAGGCGCCATCGCTGTCGGTGGCGGTGAGGGTGATGGTGTAGAGGCCCTGATTGTCCGGGCGGAAGGTGAGGGCGGCCGCGGAGCTGTCGGCGATGATCTGGCCGTTGCTCGCGGTGACGCGCCAGTGGAGGGTGAGTGTGTCGTCCGCGCCGGGATCGAAGACGGTGGGGGTGATGGTGACGAGGTCGTTTTCGTCGACGGTGCGATCGGCCGGGAGGATGACGACGGGCGGGGCGTTGAGGACGGTGAGGAGGCTGGAGCTGGTGCTTTGAGCGCCGTCGCCATCGCGGACGGTGACGGTGACGCGGTATTGGCCGTCATCTTTCGGGGTGAAGATGAAGTTGGGGTCGGTGCTGGTGAGGACCAGGACGCCCTCTTCTCCGCCCTGGGTGAGGCGCTGCTCGAAGGCGGCGACATCGAAGGCGTCGAGCCGGCCGTCGCCGCTCAGGTCGCCGACGAGGTCGATCTTGACGTTCGGGAAGAGCGCGCTGTAGGCCGCGCGGTCGCTGAGCGCCAGCTCGAAGGGTGCGACATCGAAGGCGTCGAGCGCACCATCGGTGTTGAGGTCACCGAGGACGAAGCCGACGCGGTGGACCTGCCAGAGGTAGGTGAGGGCATCATCGCCGGGGTCGGTGCTGAGGGGGAATGCGATCGGCTGGCCTTCGAGGGCGAACTGGTCCGCACCGGCGGCGGCGACGGGGGGCAGGTTGGCGACGGTGAGCTGCGCGGAGTCGGTGCTCTGGCCGCCGTGGTTGTCGGTGACGGTGACGGTGATGAGGTAATCGCCGGGCGCTGCGGGGGTGAAGGTGAAGTCGGGGGTGTTGCCGGTGGCGACGATCGCCCCGGCTGGTCCGCCGGGCGAGGCGAGGAGCGTTTCGAAGGGGCTGACATCGAAGGCGTCGAGCCGGCCATCGCCGTTCGTATCGCCGGCGAGGTCGGGATCGACGCCTGGGAACGCGGCGCTGAAGGCCTGGCGGTCGGCGAGGGCCAGCTCGAAGGGCGCGACATCGAAGGCGTCGAGCGCGCCGTCGCCGTTGAGATCGCCGAGGACGACGGATCCCTGTCGGACGGTCCACTGGTAGGTGAGGATGTCGGCGGCGCCGGGATCGGTGCTGAGGGGGAAGGTGATGGTGTGGCCCTGGTTGATGGTGCGATCCGGGCCGGCGTTTGCGATCGGCGGGGCGTTGGTGACGGTGATGAAGGCGAAGTCGCTGGACTGGCCGCCATCGTCGTCGGTGGCGGAGACTTCGACGCGGTAGACGCCTTTGAGGGTGGGGATGAAGGCGAAGTTGGGTTGGCTGCTTTCGGCGATGAGGGTCGTGCCCAGCAGGACGCGCCAGGTGATGGAAAGCTGATCGTCCGCGCCGGGATCGGTGACAGGCGGGAAACTGATGCGATCGCCTTCCCGGATGGTGCGATCCGGCCCGGCGCTGGCGATCGGCGGGGCGTTGAGGACGGTGAGGATGGCTGAATCGCTGCTTGATGCGCCATCCTTGTCGGTGGCGTGGACGGTGACGGTGAACTGGCCGTTGTCGCGGGGGGTGAAGCTGAAGCTGCGCTGCGTGCTTTGCGCGACGATCGCGCCGGCGGCATCGGTGACCTGCCAGAGGGTGGTAAGCGAGGCGCGGTCGGCCTGGCCGGGGTCGGTGACGGTGATGAAGTTGATCGTCTGGCCTTCGGTGACGGTGCGGTCGGGCCCGGCGTTGACGGTGGGGGGCAGGTTGCGGACTTCGATGTAGACGGTGTCGGTGTAGGTGCGGTTGGCGTTGACATCGTGCGCGGTGAGGGTGACGGTGTAGAGGCCCTGATCGCGCGGGGTGAAGTTCAGGGTGTTGGCGGTGGTGTTGGGGATGACCTGACCGTTGGAGGCGGCGACCTGCCAGGAGAGGTTGAATTGGCCGCCGTCGGCGGGGTTGGGGTCGCTGATGATCGCGGTGAGGGAGACGCCCTGGCCTTCGTTCACGGTGCGGCTTGCGCCTGCATCGACGACTTGGAGGTTCTGGTGGCGGAGCAGGGGGATGGTCGCGGGGGTGGCGATCTGGCCGGGCTGGTTGAAGTTGACGGCCTGGAGCGCTCTGCGGAATCCACCGGGATGGTCGGTCGAGTGGAGGTTCGCGGGCAGCTGGGAGATCAGAACGAAGGTGTGGGGGTAGGCCGGGGCGATCAGCCCGGTGAAGGCGAAGTCGCCGTTAAAGTCGGTCCAGGTGATCGGTTCGTTGGGGTCGTGTGCGCCGCTGAGGTTGAGGTCGGCGAAGACTTCGATGCCGTCGATGCCCAGGCCGGTGGTGACATCGACGTGCTTTCCGTAGATGGCGTGGATGTTCGCGGCGGGCGCGCCGGAGGTGAAGTCGAAACTGATCTGCGTGGTTCGGCCGCGGGAATCGTGGCGCTCGCCGGTGGCGTCGGTGGCGAAAAGGGTGATGCGGGCGGTGTCGGCAGCGCCGCCGCCGTTTACCTGAAGCTGAGCGCCGTTAACGGTGATCTGGGTGAGCGGGTTGGAACTGACGGCTGAGTAGTGAATCACATCTCCGTCGGCATCCGTCGCGGGGAGGTTGATGGTGATGGTTTCAGAGGAGGCGCGCGGCTGGGCGAAGGCTTCGCCGAGCACGGGTGCGGCGTTGGGGGTGAAGGAAACGCTTGCGCCGGCGGCCTGGGCCGCGGGGAGGTACAGTTCGAAAGCGCGGTTGTCGAGGGGGTTCTGATCGAGCGTCAGGTGGGTGAGGTTCGGCAGGGCCGCATCCACCGCGCGCAGGCGGGCGGCATCGGCGACGACGATGCCCGGCGCGGCCTGGGAGAGTTTCACCTGAACATTCTTGGTGGCGGCGGTGACTTCGATGATGCCGAGGCTGTGCCAGGGCACGCCCGCTTCGGCCGGGCCGTCGGGGGCGATCGCCTGATTGACGGTGATGGACAGGCCGGGGTCGGCGAGGTACATGACCTCGCCATCGGCGAGCGTGGGCGTGGTGGCGACGATGGTTCCTTCGTCGCCGGCGGCGGCGAGGCTGAAGAAGTCGATCGATTCGGGAATGAGGGTGGCATAGACGGCCAATCCGCCGAGGGTGGTGAGCGTCTGCGCCTGCGCGCCGTTGGTGAAGGTCGCGTCGTTGAGGTAGCCGCCGATCATGAGCGGTGTGACCGGTCCTTCGCCGCCGATGAGCATGCCCACGCTGTCGAGCGGCTGATCGGTGAGGTTGACGACCAGAAGCATGTCGAAGCCTGTGAAGTCGGCATTGAAGGACCACGGGCCGGCATCGACGCGGATCAAAGCGGCTTTGGCGCCTTCGGGCGCGGCGGCGAAGACTTCGTCTGTGAGTAGCTGTGAGGCGTTGAGGCCGGTGAGGCCGAAGAGTTCCGCGCCGCCGACGAGGCCGGGGAGGTAGGGGGTCATGACGTCGCCGGCGATGAAGGGGTTGGCCGCGCGCGGGCCGTCGTAGACTTCCTGTCTGGCGAGGCCGGACCAGATTTCCTGCGCCTGGACGTGTACGTTGGAGCCGAGGAGGAAGCGGCCGGTCTGCCCGGCGTTTCCGCCGTCGCCGCCGGGTGCCTGGATGTTCAGTGCCTGGGCATCGAGGATGGAGCCGAAGAGCTTGACGG
>JBGTFI010000619.1:0-9963 GCA_041747335.1 Phycisphaeraceae bacterium
AGGGCGCCGCGTCGCCCGTGGCCGGATCGAGGATGTGAGGCTCCCCGGCCGACGCCGCGGAGACGCTCACCGCCTGGTTCGTCACATCGAAGACCGCGAGTTCGGTGCGTTCATCCCGGGGGTCGATCACCCGCATCCGCCAGGCGGCCCCTCCCGGCGGGAGGCCGATGGGGAGCATGGTGCTTCGCCCGGCTGAGAGCATGGCAGACTTGACGCCCCAATCGCGGAGCAGGGCCGCGGCCTGGTCCAGGGCGTAACCTTTGCCGATTCCGCCGAGGTCGATCGAGACGTGGTCCGTCAGCACGCCGACGGCCATGCGTTCCCGGCTGATTTCGATCAGATCCATTCCGACGTGAACCGGAAGGTCTGCGTTGTCAAGCTCGTTGTCCGGCGCGTGGGGTGGCTCTTGGTTCCAGTGATGGCGTCCGCTCAGGAGCGCGCCGACGGTGGGGTCGAACGCGCCGGCGGTCCAATCGTAGACGCGGCGTGCGAGTTCGAGGCAGTCCATGGTCGCCAGCCCGACGCGCAGGGACTGCCCCGCGCCCAGGCGGTTGATGCGGGCGACGTCGCTGGAGCGGACGAAGTAGCTGAGTTCCTCTTCGAGGTGGTCGATCAGCTCGAATGCGGCGACGGCGGCGTGATCGGCCTGGCGTGCGTTGGGACCGAAGACGTAGAGTTCGAACATCGTCGCCATGGCGGGATGCTCGAAGCGCCGGCAGGCGGCACGTGCCCAGGGGGTTTCGGTGAGGTCTGTCGCGGTTTCCAGCGGGTGGGGCATGGCCGCCGGGTATTGTATGTAGTACGTGGCGGCACGAGAACGTCACGGGCAAGCGGAGCCTTGCCTATGGCACCCAACCGAGGCAACGCGTCTGTTCTCACCGGAGCGCGGCGTTGCCGAATCCGTTCCAGAAGCCGTTGTCTTTCTCGCCGTCCTGGTCGTGGTCGTCGATGCGTTCCATGGGCATGCGCTCGGAGTGGCCATCGGCGAAGGTGAAACCGGGCCCGCCGCCGCGCGGGGCGGGGAAGGAGCGGAAGATGTAGGTGTCGGCATCGCCTTTGGGTTCGTCGCCGCTGCCGGTGGCGTAGTAGGAGCGTCCGTCCGGATGCGCCCGGCGGCTGGATCCCAACGGAGGGTCGAGGACGTAGACGGCTTCGGATCCGACGCCCGGTTCGTTGGCGATGCTTCCCTTTCGGGAACCGGCGGTGTCGCCGACGACGACGGTGTGGCTGGGGGCCATGACGTCGGAGTCGAGTCGGGCATGGAACGAGGGATTGAACCGGGCGTTGCCCAGGTACTGGAAGTTCATTCCGTAGCCGCCGAACTTGATCGAGGGATCGTGCGCGAAGGGCTTCTGGAAGACGCGGTCGAACTGGTCCTGGGGGATGTGGGGGCTGCGAAAGACGTCGGTGTTGTCGATGTAGGGGTAGATGTAGCATGGCCAGCGGGGACGATTGGCGAACCCCGGCCAGGGGCCTCTGTCCGACGAGGAGTGCTTGGGGAAGAAGCCATCGCGGTCGGAGTTGTATCCGGCCATGGCGATGCCGATCTGTCGGAGGTTGCTGAGGTTGTTGGCGTCGAGGGCGGCTCCGCGGGCCTTGCCCAAGGCCGGGAGGAGCAGGCTGATGAGCAGGGCGATGATGGAGATGACGACAAGAAGCTCGATCAGGGTGAAACCGAGGGGGGAACGGTCTTGGCGGGGAGGGGTCTGGGTGTGCGGCATGGGTTGGGCTTTCATTCGGTCCTGAGATTCATTCTCAGTCGGCTCGTCAGATTAATGAGAATGAATCTCAGCGTCAAGGCTGTTTGGAGAAAACTTCATCTTTTTCTCTAAATAGCATCGGACGAGGGATTTACGGGTGGGCGAGCGTGGGGGGCAGGGGGAGGACACTACTCGCCGATGATCTTCACCAGCACGCGTTTTCGTCGCCGGCCGTCGAACTCCGCGTAGTAGATCTGCTCCCAGGGGCCGAAGTCGAGCTTCCCGGCCGAGATCGCCACGACGACTTCCCGGCCCATGATCTGGCGTTTTAGGTGGGCGTCGGCGTTGTCCTCCCCGGTCTGGTTGTGGCGGTACTGCGTTGTCGGCTCGTGGGGTGCGAGCTTCTCGAGCCAGTCGTCGTAATCGGCGATCAGACCGGCCTCGGCATCGTTGATGTAGACGCTCGCGGTGATGTGCATGGCGTTGACCAGGCAAAGCCCCTCGCGCACGCCGCTCCTGCGCACCAGGGCTTCGACCTGATCGGTGATGTTGATGTAGTCCCGGCGGTGGAGTGTCTCGAACCAGAGTTCCTCGCGCAGGTGCTTCATCATCGACACTCCTCCTGATCGGAACCGTTACAACCACGGCCAGCGGCGATTATTCGGCCGCGGGTCGTTCACCGCAAACCAGGCTGCTCCGGTCCGCTAGAATCACTCTGCAAGCCGCGTGACCGGAGCCATGACAGAACACGTTCCCCCCAATGCGCGATACCGAGTGGCGGACCTTTCCGCCATCGAACCGGTGCGATGTCCCTGCGGGTGGGCGAAGCGGGCGTTCACGGACGACCCGGACGGGGTCGCGACGCTGCATATCACACGGATCGAGGCTGATTCCCGCGCGCACTATCACAAGAAGCTCACCGAGGTCTATTACATCCTTGAGGGCCAGGGGCACATGGAGCTTGACGGGGAGCGGATCGCGGTTCGGCCGGGGATGGCGGTGCTCATCAAGCCCTTGTGCCGCCACCGAGCGGTGGGAGAGCTGACGGTGCTGATCGTCCCGACCCCGGCGTTCGATGAGAAGGATGAACACTTCGATGAATAGTCACATGAATCACGGAGTCTGGCGGATCGCGACGTTGCTGCTGGCGATGGCGCTGGGCGGGTGCCGGGCGAGGCCCACGGTTGTGGAGCCTGGCGAAGCGGCGGGCATCGATGAAGGTCTGTCGAACGGGTACAGCCTGCTGCACGAGCTGGTGAGCAAGCAGAAGAACTTGGACAAGCTGCTGTGGCTCAAATCGCCGCCCCCGGAGCTGGCGGAGCTTATCCGCGAGGCGGCAAAGGTCTCGGCCGACGCGGAATCGTCGATCGCGAAGTTCGCGGGGGAGGATTCGGCCATCGCGCTTGATCGGCAGGATCTGCCGCCGGTGGAGCGCGGCGTGCGGGAGGCGATCGAGGCCACGACCACCCGGCGGTTGCTGTTTACCTCCGAAGACTTCGCCGTGGTGCTGGCGCTCAAGCAGATCGAGGCAACGGAGTACGGGCTGCACCTGGCGAAGGTGATCGCCGAGGCCGACAAGAACGATGCGCGGCGGACCTGGCTGGCGCAGTTTGAGAAGTCGTACACGAACCTGCGCGACCGGTTCACCGCGTTCCTCGCGGGAAACTGATGTCCATCGCTCACGCGCGTCAGTGATTACGCCGTCGCCGCGTCGCCGCCATTCCGGACGCGGCGAGGATGAGGACGGCGCTGGCGGGTTCGGGGATGGGCGGGCCGCCCGCGAGGAGCATCTCGAAGGGGCCGACATCGAAGGCGTTCAGGACGCCGTCGCCGGAGATGTCGCCGATGATGTCGGCGCTGAGGCCGGTTTCGAGGGTGTAGGCGGCCGGATCGGCGAGCGCCAGCTCGAACAGGCTCACATCGAAGGCGTCGACTACGCCGTCGCCGTTCATGTCACCCAGCACGTATTCAATCGCCATCAGCGAAACGCCGGTGATTCTCGGCAGGATCCTGAGCGTCACGCCGTGATCGAAGTTCGGCACCTCCAGCCTCTCAAAGCCGCCCGCGATACTCCCGGCGGTCAGGAACTCAAACTCCTGCCCGACCTGGGGCACACCCGTTCCCGAAAGCGACACCCCCAGCGTGCCCGCCAGCGTCGCCTGACCGGTGATGCGAAGCTCATCGAAGCGGATCATGTCCTCCTCGATCCCGGAGGGATCGCCGCCGTGTTCGTGGTCATGGTCGTGACCTCCGCCGTCGGGGCTGGGGACGATGTGAATCTCGATGCCGAGCCTGCCGGTCGCGGTCTGCGTGTATTCGGCAGCGCGGAACGTGCCCGGGGAGTTGCCCGGTTCGAGGTCGCCGGCGTTGACGACCTCGACGTCCAAGTTGCCCTCGCCCATCACCAACGCGCCGTCGGTGATGATGAGCCTGCCCGAGCCGGTCACGCTTGCGCCGGGGTCGAAGGTCGCCATGCCCACGATTTCGAGGTCGCTCAGAAGCTGGGTGACACTCTCGGCGATGAAGAGGGATTCGCTGTCGAGCGTGGAGGTGTGTTCGCGCACCAGGAGGGTGCCGGCCTGGGTGAAGTCGGGGGCGATGTAGGTTCCGCCGGTGAGGAGGATGACCCCGCGGTTGAAGAGGCCGCTGGACAACATGCGGAACTCGTGGCCTTCGTGGGCGTTAAGCCGGCCGGAGAAGGGGAACTGGGTGCGCAGGTCGCCGCGGACGAGCAGATCGCCCTCGATGGCGTTGAGCACGCCGTTGCCGAATTCGCCATCGAGGTCGGGGAAGGCGTCGGAAGCGAGGATGAGTTGGCCGTCGCGCGCGGAGGTTTCCTCGTTGTTGACAAACGCTGACGGTGCGACCAGGCCGTGGCCGATGACCAGCCCATCGTTGACCATGCCGGCGCTCCCGGCGATGCGCCCGCCCAGGAGCGCGGCCGTGCCGTCGAGGATCCACGGCTGGGGCGTGTTGACCTCCAGGACGGCGGCCGACTCGATCGTCACCACGCCGCCGTAGCCGCCGATGAACCCTCCCCCGGTGGGTCCACCCAGGCCGGCTTCGATCTGGTTCGAGTTGATGCGCAGGCGTTTGCCCTGCTGGATGAGCGTGTTCGAGGGCGTGCCCCCGCCATCCCAGTCGAAGATGTTGATGGCGATGGTGGTGTCCTCCATGACCACGGCGTCGCCGAACTGCATCAGCGTGCCTTGGCCGGTGTAGCTGCCCCCGCAATACTCGATGTTCCCGAGCAGTTGCAGGACGTCGCCGAGGTTCGGGACAGAGACCTGGGCGGCAGGCTCGAACTTGATGTCGCTGAAGATTCCGTTGATGAACCCGGTGGACTGGATGTTTCCGCCGACGACCATCTTCACACCGTCCACCACCGCTGAGCCGAGGCTGTAAAGCAGGTTCATCTGGCCGTCGAGCCGCCAGGGGTCGAGGGTGTTGACGACGAGTCTGCCTCCGCCGACGGTGACCGTGCCGTCGTAGCCGTTGACGGCAGCGTCGCCGGTGTCAATCTTCTCTGAATTGATGGTGAACGTGACGCCGGGGTTGATCCAGGTGGAGCTGGGTGCGGCATCCAGGCCGTCCCAGTCGAAGGTGCGCGGGGCGACGGTGGTGTTGGCGAGCACCAGGGCATCGCCGCGCTGGGCGATGCGTCCGTCGCCGGTGAAGCTTCCGCCGAAGTAGTCGGTCTGGCCTCGCAGTTCGAGCACATCGGGAAACACACCGCCCCCGGAGGGGACGCTCACGTGGGCCGAGGGCATGAACTCGACATCCGCCTCGATGTGGTTGTTGCCGTCGCTGGTGATCCGGCCGTGGACGATCATCGTCGAGCCTTGGACGCGGGCGGGTTCGAAGTCCGCCATGAGATCCATCTGCCCGTCCATCCGCCATGGGCCCTGGGTGTTGACCGCCAGCGTCCCGCCATCGACCAGCACCGTGCCGTCGAACCCGTCGTTCTGGGGGTTCACGTCGATCTGGTTCGAGTTGATGGTGAAGGTGACGCTGGGAATGATGGTGATGTGCGTGTCGCCGGCGCCGTCCATGTCGTAGGTGGCCACGTCGATGGTGGTGCTGGTGGCGACGACGGCGTCGCCCATCTGGGCGATGCGCCCCAGGCCGGTGTAGGTGCCGCCGCGGAAGGTGGTTTGGCCGTGCAGCTCGAGTGAATCGAGCGTGCCGGGGGCCATGAGGTGGGCGGTGTTGCGGATGTTGACGTCGCTGAGGATGCGGGCGATGCCGCCGGCGGTGATCTGGCCGATGACGATGATCTCCTGCCCGTCCACCACGGGCACCGCGCCCATCTGGGTGAGGTTCATCACGCCCTCGTGCCGCCAGGGTTGGGCGGTGTTCACGATGAACGTTCCGCCGTGGTTGTGGAGCGTGCCGTCGAAGCCGTCGGTGACGGGGTCGCTGTCGTCGATGCGGTCGCTGTTGATGCGGAAGGTGACGCCGGGTTGGATGGTGGTCTGGCTGTCGGCGCTCGTGCCGTCGAGGTCGTAGGTGGCCGCGTTGATCGTTGTGTCGGCGTAGATGGTGGCGTCGCCGTTCTGCTCGATGACGCCGTTGCCGACGTGCAGCCCGCCGAAGTAGCTGATGCCGGCGCTCGCATTGAGGCTCAGGCGATCGCCGGGGGAGGAGACTTCGAGGGTCACGGTGGGGTGAAGTTCGATGAAGGGCGATTCGATGCGTGCGGGTCCGTCGACGATGACCTCGCCGCGCAGGTCGGTGATGGTCTGGGAGGTGACCCTTGCCGGCTCGCCGGGCGCGCCGGTCATGAAGAGGTCGCCGAACTTGCCCAGGGACCAGGCGCCTGCGAATCCGACGAACTGGTCGGGGCCGATGAACATGTCGCCGTCGAAGCCGTCGGTCAGCCCTCCGCCGACCACGAGGCTGCCCGCCGAGGCGTCGACGACGCCGGTGTCCGTGCTTCCATCGAGGTCGAAGGCGACGAAGTCGTCGGTGAGGAGGACGATGCCGTTGCCGGTTGGGCGGATGGTGCCTCGGTTGTCGAGCAGCCCGATGCCGGAGGTGTTGGCCTTGACCTGGCCGCTGCCGGTGATTTCGCTTCCCAGGCCGATGTTGATGCGGTCGGCTTCGACCTCGCCGCCTTCGAGCGAGATGAAGCCGCCTGACGCCAGGTCGATGCGCTCGGCGCGGAATCGGCCGTCCTCCTGCACGCGCACGCGCGAGTTGAACCCGGTGATCGTCGCGTTTTCCTGCACGAAGAGTGTGTTGTCGCCGGTGCGGACGGAGTTGCCGGACTCGACAAAGAGATTCCCCGCGGCGCCGAAGGCCGTGAGAAAGACGTTGGCGGTTGTCGCCTGGAGGCGGATGAAGACGTCGTCGCCGTTGTCGGGCGTGCGCCCGCCGAGCCAATTCAGGTTGTTCTGCCAACTGCTGCCCTCGCCGATGAAGTCCTTGCGTGGCAGGTCGATCTGCGTCCAGTTGCTTCCGGCGGCGAGGGCGAAGATGTCGGCCGCGGACGGCCTGGTGCGCTCGGCGCTGCTGAGGTTGGCCATGACGGCGTCGCTTCCGGCCAGGTGTGCGATGCCTCCGCCCGTGGTGGTGCCGCGGGGGATGAGAAAGAGCGCGTCGTTGCTGTTGAAGGCGGGATTGACATCGTAGAGTCCGTTGTCCGGGGGCATGACCGGCCACTGACCGACCTGATTGACGGTTCCGCTGAAGCTGGCGGACATGCCCAGGGCGTGTCCGATCTCCTGGAAGGCGAGGGTGACCAGGTCCATGCCGTTCTGGGCGTCGAGTCCGTTTGCGGCGTCGGAGGGCGCGCCGGCCACCGGCGCGCCGCGGAATCCGAACTCCATGACCTCGGAGGCGGTGCCGGTGAAGCGGGCGGCCTGGAGGTTGGCGCTCATGCCGCGTGTCAGGAGCTGCTGCATGTTGTATTCGGAGTCGTCCCAGGGGGTGGGGTCGATGTAGTAGGCGATGGTGGAATCGAAGCGGACGCGGGCTTCGGTCTCGCGGCCATCGACCTCGGCGCCGAAGTTGTGCTGTCCGGAGAATCCGGTGTTGATTCGGAGCTGGCTGTCCCACTGGTAGTCGATGGTGATGGTGTGATCGTCCTCGATGATGTCCTCGAAGACGGAGGCGACGTATTCGAGGATATTGCCCAGGCGGATGGCGTTGGGGTCGTAGGCGGGGTTGTTGGAGGAGGTGGAGGCGTCGTAGACCAGGACGATGTTCAGAGCGCGGGCGGGGAGGGGAGCGAAGGCCATGGCGCAGGTCAGGCCCAGGGCGGCGGCGCAAGCTCGTCGAGTTGCGGGACAGTGTGACATGAGCGTCTCTCCTTATCAGCATGGAAGCGGTATGAGTGGGCCGCCGCGCGGCAGTCTCCCGTTGGCCATGTTGCCGGGTCCGGTCGGACAGACATCCCCCGCCCGACAACCAGTCTACTCTGCGATACGCGGGTTCCGAAGGCGTACTGCGTCAATAAGATCGGTGGAGCGTGGATTATTCGTTCAGAATCGCCCATCTTCGCGCGCCGGCGGCCAGAACGATGTTGGTGCGGAAAATAATTGACCGGGGGTGGGGACGGGGGTAGAGTCGAAGGTCGGATCGGAATTGTCGGAGAGGGGCGTTGGCGATGGGAGCGCGTAGGGCTGTTGCGTGGAATCCGCGTGAATCGGGGGATGCGCGCGCCTTGACGACGACAAAATATAGTACTAAGATGGGTTGGTTTGGTCGGCGGGGCGGTTTGGCGGTTTCAAGCCCCGCGTTGGTCGGGCGGGAAGTGAAGGGAGCGGACATGGCGACGGCGTGGGGTCGTGGTTCGAGGCGGCAGGTTGTCGGGGGTTTGGTGCTGCTGGTGTGGGCGGGAGGGGTGATTGTTCATGAGCGGCGTTGCCAGGCCGGTCCGGTCTTCACCAACGTCACCGCGTCGGCGGGGATCCACCACGTGCAGAAGGCGGTTCCCCTCGAGGACGACATCATCGGGTTCATGGCGGGTGGGGCGGCGGCGGGGGACTTCGACGGCGATGGGTGGATCGACGTTTACGTCACGCGGTACGACAACAGCGACATTCTTTACCGCAACAACGGGAACGGGACGTTCACGGATGTGACGGTGAGCGCCTTCGGGGCGAATCACCTCAAGAACGCGAAGACCGACGGCGTGGGTTGGGCGGACATCAACAACGACGGGCATCTGGACCTGTATGTCACGGCGCACGATTCGATCAACCATTACCTGTACATGAACAACGGCGACGGTACGTTCAGCGAGCAGGGGATGGCGCGCAACGCGGTGACTTACGGCCCGCGCAACCATTTCGGCAAGGGGATCGCCTTCGGGGATGTGAACCTTGACGGTTACCTGGATATTTACGTGGCGGAGTGGGGTTTTCATCCTGGCGGGGTGATGACCAACAACCGCCTGCTGCTCAACCGCGGGTCCGAGGCGCCGGGCTACTTCACGGACATCACGATTTCGGCGGGAGTGGTGGTGGACATCGCGGACCCGGGAGCGACGATCGGGTATGGGTTCGCGCCGCGGTTCGCGGACCTTGACGGCGACGGATGGCCGGACCTTGCGGTGGGTTCGGATTTCCGGACCAGCAAGATCTTCTGGAACAACGGCGACTGGGAGGGCGCATCGGGCACGTTCACCGACGGGACCGCGGCGGCGGGGGTTGGGCTGGGGTGGAACGACATGGGCAGCACGATCGGGGACTTCAACGGGGACGGGAAGCTCGACTGGTTCACCAGCGACATCGCCGACACCTTCGGCAACTACCTTTATCAGAACAACGGCGACCGGACCTTCACCGACGTGAGCGACGCGCAGAACATCCGGGATGGCGGGTTCGGTTGGGGCGCGAGTTTCCTGGACTTCAACAACGACGGGGATCTTGATCTGGTGCAGACCAACGGCTACCAGCAGCCGTGGACCAGCGACCAGACGCGTTTCTGGGAGAACATCAACGGGCAGTATGTTCAGCGGGCGACGCAGGTCGGGATCACCGACACCGGGCAGGGGCGCGGGCTGCTGGTGTTCGACTTCGACAACGACGGGGATCTGGACATCTTCATCGTCAACAACGCGGCCGCGCCGATCCTCTACCGCAACGATGGGGGCAACCAGAACAACTGGCTGCGGATCGAGACGGAAGGGACGGAGTCGAACCGGATGGGGATCGGGGCGTTCATCACGGTGATTCCGGACCTGGAGGCGGAGATGAATGAAGCGCTGGGGGTGATCCAGGGGTCGATGTTCCACGAGGTGAGCGCCAGCAGCAAT
>JBGTFI010000620.1:0-1908 GCA_041747335.1 Phycisphaeraceae bacterium
GTCCCGCCCGCCATCAGGCCGAAGGCCTGAACAACACTTAGTCTCGAACTTCTGAATTGACGACAGGTCGCGGCTGCGCCGCGATGGCGGGCGGGACGCCCGCCCCACTGACAAGCCACCCGCCACCCGCCAGCTACCTCAGCCCATACTCCTTCAGCTTCCGATACAACGTCCGCTCGCCGATCCCCAGCATCTTGGCCGCCTGTTCGCGGTTGCCGGCGGTTTGTTTAAGGGCGTTTCGGATCGCGTGCTTTTCGATCTGGTTCAGGCTCAGCCCGCTCAGCGCGCCCAGCGATTCCACGGGCGCCTCGGCCGCCTCGCCGTCGCGCAGCTCTGGAGGAATGTCGCTCACGCGGATGACCTCACCCTCAGCCGTGAGGGCCATGTTCTGAATCTCGTTGATGAGCTGCCGCACATTCCCCGGCCAGTCGCAGCGCATCAGCACGCGCACCGCCTCGTCCTCGATCGTCAGGTTCGGTCGGCCGAGCTTTTCCCCGAGCTGCCGCAGGTAATGCCTCACCAGCGGCGGAATATCCTCCCGCCGTTCCGTCAGCGGCGGCAACCGGATGTGCGCGCCCTTGATGCGGAAGTATAAATCCTCGCGGAACTTGCCCTCCTTCACCAGTGCTTCGAGGTCGTGGTTCGTCGCGGAGATCAGCCGCACGTCCACGTGCCTGGGCTGATTCGCCCCCACGCGCACCAGCTCGCCGCTTTCGAGCACACGCAGCAGCTTGGCCTGCATCGTCATCGGCATGTCGCCGATCTCATCGAGAAACAGCGTCCCCCCGTCGGCGTACTCGAAGACGCCCTCGCGATCGCGCTCGGCGCCGGTGAACGCCCCCTTGACGTGACCGAACAGCTCGCTCTCGAGGATCGCCTCCGAAAGCCCCGCGCAGTTGAGCGGCTTGAAGCGCTTCTTCGCCCGGCGGGAGTTGGCGTGGATGGCCCGGGCGATCAGCTCCTTGCCCGTGCCCGATTCGCCGGTGACCAGCACGGGGATGTCGCTGGGCGCCACCTGCCGGACCATCGCGGTGACGCGCTGCATGGCCGGGCTGTCGCCGATGATCCCCTCCAGCCCGAACTTCTCATCCAGATCCTTCTTCAGCGCGACGTTCTGATGGCGAAGCTGCACCTTCGCCAGCGCGTTCTGGCAGCGGTTGCGGAAAAGCGCCAGGTCCAGCGGCTTTTCGATGAAGTCGAACGCCCCTGCCCACAGCGCCTCCTTGGCTGTGGGAACATCCCCGTGCGCGGTGACCATGATTGTCTCGGCGTGGGGCTGGGTCTGCCGCACGGCCTGGAGGATCGTCAGCCCGTCCGTCTCGCCATCCATGACCAGGTCCGTCACGACCAGGTCGAACTGCCCGTGCTGGATCTCTTCGAGGGCGTCTTCCAGATTGTGAACCAGCGTGCAGACGTGGCCCAGGCGTTTGAGCGCCTCGGCCATGACTTCGGCGTGGTCCTCCTCGTCATCGACGACGAGTACCTGCGCCGGTTCGACGGCGGCGGTGTTGCGGGAGGCGGATTCGGCATCACTCATGACGGCGGGCATCTTCGGGCTGACGACGAACCCGGTCAAGGGGAGGGCGCCCCGCCGGAGTTCCGCGGGTGCATGACGAGTCAGGCGGGCAACGGTCGCGGGTGCCATGGCCTCGTCCTCCGCGGCGCGACTTTTCAGGACTTGGCGCCTCAGATAACCGGATCCGCCGACACACCCGCCAATCCCGTCACAACCCGGCCCCAGGCACCGGCTGGCGCGAGCCATCATTCCCGCCCCAGGCCGACAGGGGAACTGATCCGAGGCCTCGTACGGCCCCATCTGGAAAAACGTAAGATCGTCGTCCGCGGCCCCCGCGGCGCGGACGTTCACGCGCTGACTGGTTCAAGCGTCACGTGTGTGTCGTAGAAGCT
>JBGTFI010000621.1:0-2759 GCA_041747335.1 Phycisphaeraceae bacterium
CGATGCCGACCTTGACCGCGCGGCCTCCGAGGTCGCGCACGCGGCGTTCGGGTTCGCCGGTCAGCGCTGCACGGCCGTCCGCCGAGTCATCCTTGAGGATTCGTGCCATGATCGTTTCATGTCTCGCCTCCTCCACGCCGTCAGGACGCTGGTCTGGGGTGATCCGCGCGAACCGGCGACAACCATCGGCCCGGTGATCTCCGCGGCCAAGCGGGATGAACTTGAAGCGCTCATCGAAATGTCCCGTGAATCAGGATTCACGGTCCATCGCTCGCACGCGGTCCACCACGCGCCGCCCCACGGGGCGTACCTTCCGCCGACGATGGTTCAATGCGATGATCCTCGCCATCCCGTCGTTCAAGAAGAGAGCTTCGGCCCGGTCCTCGTCATCCAACGCGCGCGCGGCTTTGATCACGCGCTGGAGCTGCTCGGCGGCGTCAATCAGGGGCTGGTGGCCTCGATATTCACGGAATCCGCCCGCAATCTTGAACGATTCCTCTCCGAGGCTCGCTCGGGGATCCTGAAAGTTAACCAGGCCGCCGCGGGGGCGGATCCCGATCTACCCTTCGGCGGATGGAAGGCATCGGGCGTCGGGCCGGCGGAACACGGCCGATTCGATCGCGAGTTCTACACCCGCGCTCAGGCGATCTACGAGCTTCCCGCTCACGCACCATTCAGGATCCCGACGTGACCACCCTGCGATCATCACACGTGAGACGCGCGCACGGTGCAGCCGCCGATCCACCGCGCATTTCAGATCGGCAGGAGGTCGAGCGGTCCATTACCGATTGCTTCGCCAAAGTCGTGACCGCGCGTCCGGACCACCTCGCCATCGAGTCGGCCGCGCACGGCTGGACTTACGCCCAGCTCGACCGCATTTCCAGTTCAGTGGCGGGGCGTCTGCTGGATCACGACGCCTCGACGGCGCCCGTCGCGCTGCGATTCGCGCCCGGCGCGCCCGTCATCGCCGCGATGTTCGCGGCGTTCAAGGCCGCCAAGCCCTGCCTGGTCCTCGACCCGCACGATCCCCCGCCGCGACAGGCGGAGACGATCCGTACCCCGGGCTGCACGCTTCTGATCTCTGATGATCCTCCAGGGAAAGAGACGCCACCCGGGCCTGGGCAAGTCCAGGTCATCTCTTTCGCGGAAGCCGCCGCGGCTCCCATACCGGCACGGCTGCCCGTCGTGGATCACCGCGCCGTCGCCTGCATTCTCCGAACTTCCGGTTCCACGGGCGCGCCAAAGGGCATCCCTCAGACCCATCGCAACCTCATTCATCAGGCCCTTCGGTATCGCCTGGCCGTGGCGCTGAGCGACGATGACCGCTTCGCGCTGCTTGCGTCGTGCGCCTATGCCGCCGCGCTCTCACCCATCCTGGGCGCGCTGCTTCACGGCGGGACACTATTGCCGTTTGACCTCAGGCGGCAAGGCATCGAGGCGCTCTCTCTCTGGCTGCGGGAGCGGGGCATCACCGTTTATCAGTCCGTCCCGACAGTGTTTCGCGCGCTGTCCCGCCATCTCAACGGTCAGCCGACGCTGGATGCCTTGCGCCTGATCCGCCTCGGTGGCGAATCAGTCCGCGCGCGGGACCTTCAGTACTTCAAAGAGGCGCCGCTCCATCAAGCCTGCCGCCTGATGGTTGCCTACTCCTCGACGGAGACAGGTCTGGTGCTCCACAGCCTCTTCGATCGTGCGAGCGAAGTGTCGGCGGGCGCCGCCTTGCCGCTCCGGAGCATTGCGGCAGGCTTGAACGTGCGCATCGTGGACGAGGACGGATCAGTTGCCCCGCCCGGTTCCACGGGGATGTTGGAGGTCGCCGGCGACTTCCTGTCGCCGGGATGCCGGGATGGTTCGCTCACACGCCGCGACTCGCCGCACATTTACAACACCGGCGATCTCGCACGACGAGGCCCGGATGGAGCGATCGAGGTGATCGGCCGCGCGGATCGGCGCGTCAAGATCGGCGGACTCCGCATCGAGCTTGACGAGGTGGAGGCGGCGCTTCTCGATCACCCGGCCGTGCGCGACGCGGCCGTGCTCATCGAGGATCGCCGCGGTCGCCCGCCCCGGTTGGTCGCCTTCGTCGTACCCGCCCGCGCGGGCGCGGCCTCCACGATCGACTGGCGAAGTGAACTGCTCAAGAAGCTGCCGCCGCACCTGGTGCCCGCGCGCGTGGTCGCCCTGCGGGAGTTGCCTGAACTGCCCGGCGGAAAGGTGGATCGCAAGGCGCTTCTCGATCTGCTTGCCCGCCAGTCCAACGATTCAATCGGGCGCCCGCCGCGAGCGGAGTTCGATCGCAAGATCGCCCGAATCTGGGAACACGTCCTCGAGGTCTGGCCCGTGATGTTGGAGGACGACTTCATTGAACTTGGCGGCGACTCGCTCAAGGCCATCTCCATTCTCCGTGATATTCATGACGCGTTCGGTGTGACGCTTCCGCCCGGTGCGCTCCTCGAAGCGCCCACTGTGGCGCGGTTGGCCGCGCGTGTGGCCCGCGATCTTTATCAACCGTCCGCCTCACGCACCCCGCTGGTCACGCTCCGCGCGGACGGATCACGCCCGCCGGTCGTTTTCACGCACGCTCTCGACGGCGGGCTGTTCTGGTTGCGGCCGCTCGCACAGCGGATCCCGGACGCATTTCCAATCCTCGGCCTGCAGTCTCCCGCGACCTACGGCGACCTCGCGGACGCCCGGAGCATTGTCCGTCTGGCCGCGGTCTACGCCCGCGCCCTTCACGGCGCGCTGCCGGACGCGGCCCG
>JBGTFI010000622.1:0-8368 GCA_041747335.1 Phycisphaeraceae bacterium
GGCCGCCGAACCCGCCCCCTGGCATCACTCACCTCCAATCCCACGCGGTGAGAAATGCGGGCTAGAAGCCTGAAATGACAACACGTTGCGGCCCCTCACCGGTGGGTCTTTGCGGCTTCGCCGCAATGGCGGGCGAGACGCCCGCCCCACTGATCTTTCTCCTGTTTGGTTGCGGCCAAGCGCAGCGTGGCCGCGCTAAGTCATTCGTGCATTTCCCGCCAACCGCCATCCGCCATCCGCCATCCGCCAACCCACCCCCTTGCCCCCCGGCCGCCACGCCCTAAGATGACTTCCATGAGCCTCGAAGCAGTCCTTCCCGCCAACGGTTTCATGACCACCCAGTTGCGCAAGGTCATCAACTGGTCGCGCCGAAGCTCCCTCTGGCCGATGCCCTTCGCCACCGCCTGCTGTGGCATTGAGCTGATGGCCACCGCCAGCTCGCGCTATGACCTGGCCCGCTTCGGCGCCGAGGTCATGCGCTTCAGCCCCCGCCAGAGCGATCTGCTCATCGTCGCCGGCCGCGTGGCCGTCAAAATGATGCCCGTCCTCCAGCGCATCTACCAGCAGATGACCGAACCGAAATGGGTCATTTCGATGGGCGCCTGCGCCTCGACGGGCGGCGTCTTCGACACCTACGCCGTCGTCCAGGGCATCGACCAGTTCATTCCCGTGGATGTCTACGTCCCCGGCTGCCCCCCCCGCCCTGAAACCCTCATCGAGGGCGTCATGGCCATCCAGCGCATCGTCGACCAGGATGGCCTGCCCCCCCTGCGCGGCGACGGCAAGCGCCGCCCCCTCCAGATCGCCATCGAACCGACGCACGTGGTCCGCCCGCAGCCGGTCCCGCTGACGGTGGGGATGAGCTAGCCGCCGGCGTTCACGAACGAACCTCCTGTCTCAATGACCTCAATCGGGGCGACAGGATTTGAACCTGCGGCCTCCTGGTCCCAAACCAGGCGCTCTACCAAGCTGAGCTACGCCCCGCGCCTACACCCGCACCATGATAGCACGCTCCCGCGGGGGGGTGGCGCGGTGACCTTCGCCCCACAACATCCCCCGACCGCCTACAATGCCCCGCTTTGACGGCGGACACCCCCCATGCCCTACGAACGGCCTAACATCCACGAACTTCACGCCTACACGCCCGGTGAGCAGCCGGGCGCCGCCGAGCGTGTCATCAAGCTCAACACGAATGAAAACCCCTATCCGCCCGCCCCGGCGGTGATGGAGGCGATCCGGTCAGTCTCCGCTGAGCGGCTGCGGCTTTACCCGCCGCCTGCGGCGGACGCCTTCCGAACGGCCGCGGCCCGGGTACACGGTCTGGACCCCTCGCAGGTGATCGCCACCAACGGCGGGGATGAGTTGTTGCGGCTGGTGGTCACCGTCTTTTGCGAACCGCGCAGCGGCGACGGCTCGGCCGCGGGTCTGGGATACGCTGTCCCCAGCTACACGCTTTACGAAACGCTCGCCGCGATCCACAACACCCAGCTTGTGCGCATCCCCTTGGGCGAAGACTTCGACCTCACCGTCGACTTCGCCGCGAAGCTCAATGAAGCTCGCTGCCGGCTGGCGATGGTCGTCAACCCCCACGCGCCTTCCGGGCGACTGGAGTCGATCGACACGCTCCGGGCGATCGCGAGGGAGTTCCGCGGGGTGCTGCTGATTGACCAGGCGTATGTCGATTTCGCCCCACGCGACGCGGTTGAACTCGTCCGCGAGGGCAGCGGGCTGGACAACGTGCTTCTGCTGCGCTCGCTGAGCAAGGGGTATTCGCTGGCGGGGTTGCGTTTCGGGTACGGGCTGGGATCGCCGGGCCTGATCGCGGCCCTGGACAAGGCCCGCGACAGCTACAACACCGATGTCCTTTCCCAGGCCGCGGCGACGGCCGCGATCACCCACCGGGATCACGCCGCCGAATCGTGGAAAAAGGTCATCGCCGAACGGGGGCGCCTCACCGACACCCTGTGCGGGCTGGGCTGGAATGTGCTTCCGAGCACGAGCAACTTCATCCTCGCCCAACCGCCTGTGGATGCAAAGGCCCTTTATCAATCGCTCAAGCAGCGGGGCATCCTGGTGCGATACTTTGATCAGGACCGCCTGCGCGACCGTCTGCGCATCACCATCGGGACGCCCGAGCAGAACGACGCCCTGCTCGCATCCGTCAGAGAGCTTTGCCCGGCCCAGCCCTCCCGCACGTAAGAGAACACTTCCAGGCCATGCCCCGCACCGCCAGCATCCATCGAAAGACCCGCGAGACCGACATCCGCCTCGAACTCGACCTCGACGGCGGGGCGTACCGCAACCAGACGGGCGTGGGGTTCTTCGACCACATGCTCGACCACCTGGGCAGGCACGGCCGGTTGGGGCTGACCGTGAGCGCTTCGGGCGACACGCACATCGACGATCACCACACCGTCGAGGATGTCGGGATCGTCCTGGGCGAGGCGCTGGTGCAGGCCCTGGGCGACAAGCGCGGCATCGAGCGTTACGGCTTCGCCTCCGTGCCGATGGATGAGGTGCTGGCGCGGGTGAGCATCGATCTCTCCGGCAGGCCGGCGCTGGTCTTCGACGCGGACTTCACGGCCGGTTCGGGCAAGATCGGGACGTTCGATACACAGCTCGTGCGGGAGTTCTTCCAGGCGCTGGTGAATCACGGGCGCTTCAACTGCCACATCGAAGTCCCCCGCCGCGGGCCGATGAACGACCACCACATCGCCGAGGCGATCTTCAAGGCCTTCGCCCGCGCCCTGCGCCAGGCAGTGAGCATCACCGGGGATGAAGTCCCCAGCACCAAGGGCGTGCTTTGAATGGTGGGACTTTGCGGTGAGATGGATTCTTGTTCCCTGACCCCGCCCCGGCGGAAAATGACGAAATCCGAATGACGAACGACAGAGCGCGGCCGCGCTGCGCTTGGCCGCAACCAAAGGGGAGAAAGAAGGACCGGTGGGGCGGGCGTCTCGCCCGCCGTCAGGCCGAAGGCCTGAAAAGACAACACATTGCGACAGATCCTCGGTGGGAATGTGCGGCTTCGCCGCAAGGGCGGGCGAGACGCCCGCCCCACTGTCCAAAAGTACTCATCAGGAAAACCTTGTCAGGAAAACAAGATTCTGGATGATATCAACGAAGGGGGAGACGTGAGTCGGGAGACAGCGGCTTGAGGACTGCCGACGTCGCGACCATTCGGGGTTCGTCATTCGTCATTTTCCGACGATGCGCGCACCGTGCGAACAAGTTACAGAGTCAGAATCCAGCGCACATCCCCCGGCCGATTCACATTGAGAAACTCATCCGCCTGCGACGGATATCCCAGCGCCATCGAGACCGTCTCCGTGCGCAACGCCAGCCGCTGAAGACTCCGCGCGTTCGCCTCGGCGGCGCGCCGGGCGAGTTTTTCCCCCGCGCCTAATCGCCAGACGCTCGGCAGCGGTTCCGCCCTTCCGGCATCCGGGCCGGTGCGCCAGCTACCCATCGCCAGGGCGCATCCCGGCTGGCGATGCAGAGTATCGACCAACCGTCGGATGTACACAGCGCTCACGCACGGCATGTCCACCGCCGCGAACACGACGAACGTCGCATCATTCCCAGCACACGCCTCCCGCCGCAGTTCACTCAGCACGTGCGCGATGCCGTGCAGCGGCCCGGCGTAGGGCAGGGGATCGAGGATCACCCGATCCAACGCACCAACGCCCGGCGGCGGGGTGATCGAAGCATCACCGCCCAGGCTCACGACGCGGAGGGCCGGCTGAAGTGGTGCGAGGGATTGGAGCAGGTGGGTGAGGATCGGTTGGCCGCGCCAGGTCATCCTTGACTTGGAGTAGCCGAAGCGCCGGCTCGCCCCGCCGGCGAGAATACACAGGGTCAGACGCGGGCGGCGAGTCACCTTCACCCCAGTTCTGCCGCGAAGGCCTTCTTCAATCGCTCTGCCTCCGCGGCATCGAGTTTCCCCGCCGGCCAGCGGTAGCCCAGTCCGTCGCCCTCGGCGCGGGGGATCAGGTGGAAATGAACGTGCTTCACCACCTGCCCGGCCAGCGCGCCGTTGTTCTCCAGCAGATTGTAGTCGCTCGCGCCCGTCGCGGCCTTGAGCGCCCTCGCCAACCGCGGCAGCGCCTGGGCGCAGCCCGCAGCGAGGTCTTCTGGAAGCTCATCGAGCGTCACGTAATGCGCCTTGGGGATCAGCAGAATATGCCCCCGCGCCAGCGGACCGATGTCGAGAAACGACAGCAGATGCTCCGTTTCGAAGACCTTGTGGCAGGGGATCGAGCCGGCGACGATCTTACAGAAGACGCACCCGGGATCGGCGGGGGGGTTGTTCACGGATGTCATGGAACTGCCTCCAGGGGGTGGCTGGGGCAGAGGCTTTGCGCCGCCCCAGCGGGCGCAGGCCGATGCTAAGCCCCTTCCCTGCGTCCGGCAAGCCGAAGTACAATACGCATCAAAGGAGGTGACTCATGCCTCGATCGATCCATCAACTGGACAAGCAGAACGCCCGCCTGCTGGGCTGCATGCTGCTGCTGGCCGCACTGCGCGACCCCGCCTCGCCCACGCTCGACGCCTTCGACGACGAAGACGAGTTCGATATCGACGGTGAGGAGTTCGACATCGACGGCGAGGAGATCGACATCGACGCCGACGACCTGGGATTTGATGAAGAACTGCTCGACGATGACGATCCGGCGGATGATTGATTGCGAACGAGCAGTGGGGCGGGCGTCTCGCCCGCCATCAGGCCGAAGGTCTGAGAATGTATCCTTTGGTCGATCGTCCAAGTTGATCTGCTCGCGGCTGCGCCTCAATGGCGGGCGGGACGCCCGCCCCACTGGTATCGGGATCATTGAAGCGCTCAACTTCTTTTCCCATATCCCCCTCCGCCGGGCGTCTGGAGGTGGACCACGTCGCCCGCTTCGAGCGTCAGCTCCACCTTACCCGGCAGGCGCTTTCGCCGGCCACGGTGTGTCAGCGCGTTCACTCCCGCCTTGCCAGACCCGCCGCCACGCGCCCCTTCCGGTCCTTTCTTTCGCCGATCCGAGAGGATCGCTCCCCGCGCATCGACCAGCACCCGCACATCCCGCCGCACCCCGCACCCGCCGCGCATCGCGCCCGTTCCGCCCGTCCTCCGTGCGATCTCGTACCGTTCCACACGCAGCGGGTACGCGAACTCCAGTGCCTCGATGGGCGTGTTCATCGTGTTGGTCATGTGCGTCTGCACGCCGTCCATCCCCGGCTCCGACGATCGCGCGCCCATCCCGCCGGCGATGGTTTCGTAGTAAGCAAACGCCCCGCCGCTTCGCGGGTCGATCCCCCCCAGCGTCAGGTTGTTCATCGTCCCCTGCGACTGCGCGGGGACCACCCCCGGAATCCCCTGCAGCGCCTTGTCGAGCGCGCCGAATACGACATCCACGATCCGCTGTGAAGTCTCCACGTTCCCCCCGGCCACCGCCGCGGGCGCCCGCGCACGAACCACCGTGCCCGGTTTCGTGCGAACAACGATCGGCTCAAAGCATCCGGCATTGAGCAGCGGCTGAGCGTCAATCCCCCCTTCGTGCAGCGGCGACGGTGTCGCCAGCAGACACAAGAAGCAGTAGTACGCCGCCGATCGCGTGATCGCCTCCACCGCGTTCACGCTCCCGGCGCACTGCGGATCGCTTCGCGTAAAGTCGAGCGCGGCCGAGGATCCCCGGATCGTCATCGTCAGCCGGATCACGATCGGCTGATCCGTCAGCCCGTCGTCATCCAGTGCATCCTCGAAGGTGTATCGACCGTCCGGGATCCGCGCGATCACGATCCGCATGAGCGTTCGCCCGTAAGCGATCAGGTCGTCCATCCGCTCGCCCAGCCGCGCCGGTCCATATCGCTGCGCCGCTTCAACCAATCGCTCCGACCCGCAGGCGTGCGCGGCCAACTGCGCGCGCAAATCCCCCACCCGCTCACCGGGCGTGCGGGAGTTGGCCGCCAGAATCTCCATCACCGCGCGATGCTCGACCCTGCGTTCGATCAGCTTCACCGCCGGCAGCCGCAATCCTTCCTGATAAATGTCCCGCGAGAGCGGCAGCGATCCGGGCGTCATCCCGCCGACATCCGCGTGGTGCGCCCGCGTGGCCAGATAAGCGATCGCGGGTTGCCCCCTGCCCGCGTACACCGGCGAAACGAGCGTGATGTCCGGCAGGTGTGTCCCCCCGGAAAAGGGGTCGTTGAGGATCGCCACATCGCCCCGCCCCAGCGGGCCGAGCTTCGCCAGCACCGCCTCGACGGACAGGGGCATCGCCCCCAGATGCACGGGAATGTGCGCCGCCTGCGCGACCATCCGGGCCCGCGCATCGAAGACGGCGCAGGAAAAGTCCCGCCGCTCCTTGATGTTCGGCGAATAGGCCGTACGCGCCAGCGTCACGCCCATCTCCTCGGCGACGCCCGCAAGCAGGTTGGCAAATACTGTGCGATCAGCGGCGGACATGGCGGGTCATGAGTCTGCGGTCTGGGGGTTGGGGTCTGGAGTATGGGGTCTGGAGTCTGGGGTCTGGGGTCTGGGGGTTGGTGTCTTCGACTCAAGACTCCAGACCCAAGACACCAGACTCACTTCGTCCCCTTCGGGGCGGTGTCGGTGAGGTATTTTTTTCGTACGGCCTGCGCCAGGTCCACACCATTGATGTTCGCCAGCGTACACAGCCAGGCCAGCACATCGGCGAACTCCTCTTCGAGGTTCTCCCCGCCGGAGGTCCCGCCCCCCTCGCCCGCGGCCTTGTGCAGCGCGGTCGCCAGCTCCCCCACCTCCTCGATGAACCACATGAACGTTCCCGGTGTGCCGCGGGCCTTGTCGGTGGGGTAGTAGCGGTCACGGATGAACTGCTGGAAACCGGCGAGCGTCAAAGTGTCTTCGGTTTCGGCCATGCACGGATGGTAACAAGGGGGGGCAGGGAGCGTCACGCGACCATCACCCTCGTCCGGAGTGACAGGAATTGAGAAATCGCTTCGACCAATATTTGCACGGAATTACTGGACGAAACCGGGGGATCTCAACACCGGTTTCGCCAACGCGGCCATGGCCGACACCCACGTCGAGCGCGTCAGCTACAAACGCGCCCCGGACGACCGGGGCTACCACCCCGGCCCGGATGCCCGCGGCGGCGGGCGAACCACCACCGGCCGCGGAGGCGCCGTCTCCAAGATCTATCAGGTCAGCGCCACCGAGATGTGGATCACCGACGCGATTCCCGTCGAACGCTGAAAGGACCATCTCCGAACGTCCGTATGCGCGCCTAACATGTCCTGGCCATGCTCCTCCGCCATGCCAGACGTTTGGTTATCCTTGTTGTAGGCGGCACGCTCCTGCTCGGCGGCGTCCTGCTGATCGTCCTGCCCGGCCCGGCGTTTGTCGTGATTCCCTTGGGGCTGGCGATCCTCGCGACCGAGTTCGAGTGGGCCAGGCGCATGCTCAAGAAAGCCCGCTCCACCGCGAACAACACCGCCGCACGCTTCGCGTGGCGAAGGCCAGTCCCCCCGCCCGCCACGGACCCCGCCGCGCGGCCGCTAGAATAAGCGCATGACCACCACCACCCTCGCCGTCACCGGGATGCGCTGCGCCGGGTGCGTGGCCTCCGTGGAAAAGCATCTGCGGGCCGTCCCCGGTGTAGAGTCCGCCCAGGTCAACCTCGCCACCGCCCGCGCCGAGGTCACCCACGACGGCTCCGCCGCGCCCGCCTCGCTCGTCCAGGCCGTCGAAAACGCGGGTTTCCAGGCCCAACCGCTCGAAGAGGGTGACGACGACGAGGAAGAGCCATCTCCCCACGACGCCCACGCGCATCACTCATCCGAGGGCGTCACCCGCGCCGACTGGCTGCGCTGGGCTGGGTTCGCGATTCTGGGGGCGATCGTCATGGTCATCGCCATGACCGCCGGGATGCGCCCGAGTTTGGGCAATCTCTGGCTGCAGCTTCTCCTGACCGCGCCGATCCAGTACTTCCTGGGCAAACCCTTTTATCAGGGCGCATGGAATCGGCTCAAGCACCGCGCGGCGGACATGGACACGCTGGTGGCCCTGGGGACGAGCGTCGCCTTCGGCTACAGCCTGGTCGTCACGCTCTTTTTCCCGCTGATCGATGAGCCGGTGGTCTACTACGAAACGGCCGCGATGATCCTGGTGCTCATCAGCCTGGGGAAGCTGCTCGAGGCGCGGGCACGCTCCAGCGCCATGCGGGCCATCACCGGGCTGCTCGAACTCCAACCCCGCACCGCCACCGTCGTGCGCGACGGTGTGCAGCACGAAGTCCCCCTGCGCGAGGTCAAACCCGGCGACGTCGTGCTCGTCCGCCCCGGCCAGCGCGTCCCCGTGGACGGTGCGGTCCTCGAAGGAAAGTCCGAGATCGACCAGGCCGTC
>JBGTFI010000623.1:0-3348 GCA_041747335.1 Phycisphaeraceae bacterium
AGCGAGCCCCCAGCGGGGGCTGTGGTGTAAACACCCACGGCGAGCGCGGAATCTTGGCCAGATCGAACTTGGACAATAGAGTGGCCGCAGACACGGGCTCGATCGTTTGACGCAGTCCGCAGGACCACGCCAACAGCCCGATCAGTTGTTCCGCCGAGACGCCGGCTGCTCGGAGAGTCGCCAGGCGCGTGTCGCCGTGCCGCTTCGCCAGACGCCGGCCATCCTCCCCCACCACCAGCGGCAGGTGCCACCATCGCCTGGGCGGGGTCAGGTTCAGCAGACGGTAAAGCCACAGCTGCCGCGCGGTCGAATCCAGCAGGTCATCCCCGCGCACCACATCCGTCACGCCCTGGCGGGCGTCGTCCACGGTGACGGCGAGCTGGTATGCGGGCAGCCCGGCTTTGGTGGCGACGAGAAAGTCGCCGACCTGAGCTTGAACGTTGAAGCATTGCGGCCCGGCCACCTCATCGTGGAAGTTGATGTCATCCTCGGGGATGATGACGCGCCAGGCTTCATCCTCGCGTGCGTGGTGTTGCCTTTGCATGGGCGTCTTCGGCCGGCAGGTGCCGGGATAACGACGCTCGTGCGCGCCCTCCTGCGGCGCGGAGAGCGCTTCGAGCACCTGCTTGCGCGTGCAGGCGCAAGGGTAGATCCGCCCGTTCCCGGCCAGCCTGGTCAGCGCCTCCTGGTACGACGAAAGATCCGCGGCCTGATACACCGGCCCGTCGTCCCAGTCCAGGCCCAGCCACGCAAGATCCTCGATCGCCAGAACATCAGCGCCCGTCTTGGTGCGCGGCGTGTCGAGGTCTTCAATGCGCAGCACGATCCGCCAGCCGCGCTGTTTGGCGAGTGCCCAGTTGATAAGGAAAGTTCGGGCGTTTCCCAGGTGCAGCGCGCCGGTGGGCGAGGGGGCCAGGCGCGTGACGCAGGGTGTTGACGGATCCTCCGGCCGGGTCAACGTTCGGCCTCGTGCGCGTGGTTGTTGAGGAAGCGTTCGAGGACCGCGGCCTTCATGGCCTGGGCGGTGATCACCTCCTCGACCACCACGTGGTCGGCACCGGCCTGGGAAGCGAGCATGCCCCGGCTGAGGTAGTTGGTGCGTGCGGCAATGAAGATGCCCGGCGAGATTTTCCGGGCGACTTCGCAGGCCGTCACCGCGGCGCATTCGTCGGGAACCGTGAGGATCAGCGCATCGGCCTGGGGGACACCGGCCTCGCGCTGGACCGCCTCATCGGTGATGTCGCCGAAGATGAAGCGATGCCGTGCGCGATCGGCCAGCCGCTCGATGGTGCGGAGGTTCAGTTCGACGATGGTGACATCGACGCCGGCGTTCTCGAGTTGATCGACGACCACGCGCCCGACGGGCCCGTAACCGGCCACCACCACCCGCCGGACGCGCGGCGGTGGGGGAGGGGAAGGGTTGCCTGCTCTGTTTTCTTTCACGCTCATGCGAAGTCATCATCAGTGGTGGGAAGGGCCGAAATGACGAAATCCAAATGACGAATGACGAAAGGGGAACCGAAGCGAACGACCGGCGGCTCGATGGATACAGCATGGATGCCTTGTTTCGTCATTCGGATTTCGTCATTCGCCATTTCTTCGGGTTCACTCCCCCCTGAGCTCCCTTTCCCAAGCCAGAAAAGCATATCGGTACACGTCCTCGCGAAACTTCGCCCACTCCCCGAGCGCCTCGGGAATCTGGTATTCGCGCCAGGCCTGGTCCGCCGTCTTCCCGGCGTCGAACGCCGTGTGTGCGGCTTGGCCCACGTGCTCGATCATGCCCAGGTAGTTCCGCACGTCCTCGCGTTTGGCGATCGGTCCGTGCCCGGGGATGTAGGTGGTGTGGATGTCTTCAAAGAGCGCGGTGCAGGTGGCCGAGAGCTTCGAGGGAATCGCATCGCCGTACCACGGGAACAGGCGGTTGAAGAAGAGGTCGCCGCACCAGGTGAGTTTCGGTTCGTCGAGTTCGATGGTGAGGTCGCTGGGGGTGTGTCCGAGGCGTGGGACGAGACGGACGGTTCGGCCGCCCAGGTCGATGGTGGTGGTTCGATCGGGGTGAACGAGGATCGCGTTGGGAACCAGGCGCGGCTGACCGGTGGTGGCGATCACCTGGTCGCCCTCGCCGGCGGGGGGCTGGCCCCATTGATTGAGGAGAAGTTCACGGGTCTTGAGGGTGGCCAGGACTGCCGGAGGTTCCGCCCCGCGGAGGTGGCCCGCCAATCCGTTGCTGTGATCGCCGTGGTAGTGGGTGACGACGACGTGCGTCGGCCACCTGCCGGTGAGATCCTTGGCCATCTGACTGAGCCAGGCGGCGCCCTCGATGGTGTTAAGCCCCTCGACGACGAGCACACCTTCGCTCCCGGCGATGATCCCGCCGTTGGAGACCGTCTGCATCTGACCCGGCCCGGTGGTGGAGATCATCGCCCAGACCCCCTGACCAAGCATCTCGAGGCGGGCGAAGGGTTCGGTTCGGACGGTTTCGCCCAGGGCCTGGTCGGCGAAGGCCCGGCGGTTGAGGGCCGTGGTCGCCCCCAATGCGAAGAGGGTGTAGGCCCCGCAGGAAACCGCCCCGCTCAGGATCGTGCGGCGGGAGATGTCGCCCGGGGTGCATGTAGGCTCTCTCGGCATGGCCGGTTCTCCTGTTTTGAGGGACCGCATGAGGGCTTGCATGATACCAGAGGGGCGAGGCCGGGCGGGATTTGGCCCCGTTTGGCGTTCATGGAGCGGGACCGGCTGCGGAGGCGTCGCAAGTCCGATATGATCTGGTTTTTGCAGGCTTGGACGATGACCATGAGCGATGACCCATTGGCGGTGCAACTGGTGTGCTTCGACATCGGGGGGGTGCTGATCCGAATCGTGGACGACTGGCACGACGCCTTTCGCCTGGCGGGGTTGAACCTGCCTCAGGCGGTGGGCAACGGCGACGGCGAGGCGCGGTTCCGCGCCGCCGCACAGGCCTACGAAACCGGGCGGATCGACGACGCGGCGTTTCTCGCGGCCATGACCGAGCGGCTTACAGGGCTGAACACCGATCAGGCGCGGGCGATCATGTCAGCATGGCTGATCGAGCCGTTCGACGGGGTCGCGCAGGTGATCGAGCGGGTCAACGCGACCGCGGCGGTGACGGCGTGCCTCTCCAACACGAACCTGCTGCACTGGCGGCAGATGGAGGCTGACGAGCGGTACGGACCGATGCTCCGCAAGCTCGATCAGCACTTCACCAGCTTTGACATGGGCACGCGCAAGCCCGAACCGGCGATCTACGAGCAGGTGGAAGCGCTGATGGGGCTACCGGGGCAGCGGATTCTGTTCTTCGACGACCTCGAAGCGAACGTGAACGCCGCGCGG
>JBGTFI010000624.1:0-3233 GCA_041747335.1 Phycisphaeraceae bacterium
GGCGATGCTCGCGCAGGCGGTGCGGGATGGCGCACACGGGGGCATCTGCGGCGGGGCGAACCTGCTGCCGAGCCTGTTCACCTCGCTTTATGACGCCGCGCTCCGCGCGGACGACGCGGCCGTCAACGAGCTGCAATCTGATGTGCTGACCCTCGCCGCGCTCTACCAGATCCGCCCGGGCGCGGATGAGTGCATCGCCTCCCTCAAGGGCGCGCTCTCGATCGTAGGCATTTGCGGGCCGACCCCTGCCGAACCATTTGAACCGATGGACGAACACGAGCGAAAGCGGGTGGAAGAGGTTCTGGCGATGGTTGAAAGGTGGCTGACCGATCCACACCCCGTTCCCGAATCCCTCGCCGCGCCCAACGCCCAACGCACAACTCAATAACCCCCCTCAATACGCCTTCGCCCACAGCACTCGCCGCGTGCTCGGCCGGCCGGTGAAGATGCACTGGCCCTCTTCACCCTCCCCCTCCAGCGGGATGCACCGCAGCGTCACGCCCAGGTTCTTCTTCGCCCCATCCGCCGCCGCCTCGTCCCCGCACCAGTGGGACCACGCGAATCCGCCGTGGATCTCCGGCTGATCGGCGTTCCTGGGCGTGAAGAAGGCACAGAACTCCTCCTTGGTGTCGATCGTCCGCGTGTTCTCCTCGCGCAAGGCAAGCGCCCGCTCATACAGCCCCCGCTGCATGTCCTCAAGAATCTTCGGCGCCTGGGCCAGGAACTCGCCCCGCGCGATCCCCTGCTTCTCCTTCGCGCCGCCGTCGCGCCGGGCCATGAAGACGCTGTCCGCGGCCATGTCCCGCTGCCCGACCTCCAGCCGGATCGGCACGCCCTTCTTGATCCACTCCCACTGCTTGTCCCCGCCGCGCATGTCGCGCGCATCAAGCTCCACGCGGATCGGCTCGCCGTCATAGAACGTCCTGCTCAATTCCTGCTTGAGCGATTCGCAGTAGTTCATCACCGCCTGCGGGTCATCGGCCTTGAACGTGATGGGCAGGATCACCACGTGCGCGGGGGCGAGCTTCGGCGGGCAGATCAGCCCGTCATCATCGCTGTGGGTCATCACCAGCCCGCCCACCAGCCGCGTCGAGACGCCCCACGAGGTCGTCCAGGCGTGGACGCGCTGGCCGTTCTGATCCAGGAACAGAATGTCCTGCGCCTTGGCGAAGTTCTGACCCAGGAAGTGCGAAGTCCCGGCCTGGAGCGCCTTGCGATCCTGCATCATGGCTTCGATGCAATAGGTATGCACCGCCCCCGGAAAGCGCTCGCCCTGGCTCTTCTCACCCGTGATGACGGGCATGGCCATGTGGTCGCGGGCGAAAGTCGCGTAGACTTCCAGCATCTTGCGCGTCTCTTCGAGCGCCTCTTCGCGCGTGGCGTGCGCGGTGTGGCCTTCCTGCCAGAGGAACTCGGCCGTGCGCAGGAAAAGCCGCGTGCGCATCTCCCAGCGAACCACGTTCGCCCACTGGTTGAGCAGCATCGGCAGGTCGCGGTATGACTCGATCCACTTCGAGAACGCCGCGCCGATGATCGTCTCCGAGGTGGGCCGCACCACGAGAGGCTCTTCCAACTCGCCCGCGGGGACGAGCTTGCCCTCGGCGTTCTGCTCCAAACGGTGGTGCGTCACCACCGCGCACTCCTTGGCGAAGCCCTCAACGTGCTCGGCCTCCTTCTGCAGGAACGACAGGGGAATGAACAGGGGGAAGTAAAGGTTCTTATGCCCGGTGGCCTTGAACATGGCATCGAGACGCCGCTGGATGTTTTCCCAGATCGCGTAGCCCCAGGGCTTGATGATCATGCACCCGCGGACGGGGGAGTTCTCCGCCAGGTCGGCGGCGCGCACCACCTGCTGGTACCACTCCGGGTAGTTCTCCTCCCGCGTGGGGGTGATGGCGGTGCGGGGTTTCGCGGCGGGGGGGGTCTTGTCAGTCTTGGCGGTCATGGCGTGTTCCAGGGGTTCATCGAGGGAACCGGCATGTTATACCGCACCGGAGGGGCGCACTGCCCCGCCCAAGGCCATTGCGTTTGACATCAGGGTGGCTGGCTTCGAGCGAGTCTTCGAACGCCGCTCCAGTTCCCAGGCCGCTGGGGCGGCGCATGGCCTCTGCCCCGCCTCCCCGCCGGGCAGGTTGAGCGTTCGCACCGCGTGGACGAATGCAAGCCGTTGTTCGGACACAGCAGACACCTCCCAGGGCATGGCGGCCTCCTTTCCAGGAGCCCACCTCTACCCCAGAGCGCCACCCATGTCCCTTGAACAGGCGCCACCGATGTCCCCAAACGGGACAGAGGACCAGGCCATGGCACCCGCGACCGTTGCCGGCCTGGGTTGTCATGCACCCACGCCTCCCCCTTCGCCCTTTCCCCTTTTGACTCCCCGCATCGGAATCCTGTATAGTCTGATCCTGTTCCAACCGTCGCTCCCGTCCGCTGCGTGGCGGGGGCTACCAAACCCATGACGGAGATTCTTCGATGGCAGAGTTCGCTCAATTCGGTTCAGCCCCGCGGGTCAAAGTGGTCCATAAGTCGAGTAACGGCACGCTTTATGTCGATTACCGCGACACCGAAAACCTTCGCAGGCTTCAGACCCCCAACGGCAAGATCCAAAGCCGAAAGCGCACCGGGCTAAACGCCCGCGAGCAGCGACTGGCCGCGCAGGCGATCAAACGCGCCCGCTATCTGGGCCTGCTCCCCTACACGTCGGCGACGCTCTGAGGCCGACCGGGCGGACCGCCAGGGCCATCGGAACCATCCCAGAACACCCGCGCATGTGGGCATCTGGGGCGTTGGCACGGGGTGCAAAAAATCCGGGTTGCGTTTTGGCGTGGGGGTCTGGTATGATGCGGCTGAAAGCCGGACGATCGTTGTCCGGCAAGTCAAGGTTCCGTGACCAAAGCCCGAGTCCTTCCCGACAGAGTTCCGGATCGACCGCCAGCCCCCGTCACATGTTCAGGAGTCCCTATCGTGAAGCTCTATGTCGGTAACATGTCCTTCAACACGACCGAGGAATCGTTGGAGGCGCTGTTCTCCAACTACGGTCAGGTCCAGGAAGTCGCCATCGTGACGGATCGCGACACCGGCCGCCCCCGCGGCTTCGGCTTTGTCACCATGGACGATGACGGCGCCCGCGCCGCCATCGAGGCCCTCAACGGAAACGAGTTCGAGGGCCGAAACCTGACCGTCAACGAAGCCCGCCCGCGCGAAAACCGCGGCGGCGGCGGCGGCGGGGGGGG
>JBGTFI010000625.1:0-2260 GCA_041747335.1 Phycisphaeraceae bacterium
GGCCTGGCCCTGGTGGACCTCCACGAGCACCGGCTCGGCGATCCCGGCCGCGCCATGGTCGAACTGCGCCGGCTGATTGACCGCCACCCCCAGACCCACCACAGTCACCGGATTCGCACCCTGCTGGCGGCGCTGCGCGAGCGTCACTTCGGTGATCCCATTCCCCAGGAGCTTGGCGCGTGACCCGCACCCGACTCGACCCCGACATCTTCAACCTGCCCGTGGACAAGATGCGCACGGGGTACTACTCCGATAAGTACTTTGTCCGTGCCAGGGAGACGCTGGTGGAGGACGGCTACCGCCCCCACGTCACCATGCAGGTCTTCGGCAAGCACCACGCCTTTCTTGGCGGCATGGACGAGGCGATCGCCATCCTCAAGCTCTGCGCCATTGACTGGCACGAGCTGGAAGTGCACGCACTCCACGATGGCGACGAAGTGGACCCGTGGGAAACGGTGATGCTGATCGAGGGGCCGTACGATGCCTTTGCCCACTTGGAGACCCTGTACCTGGGCGTCCTGGCCCGGCGCACCAAGGTCGGCACCAATACCCGGCGGGTGGTGGAGGCCGCGGGCACCAAGGAAGTGATGTTCTTCCCGGCCCGCCACGACCACTGGCTGGTGCAGACTGGTGACGGCTACGCGGCGCACATCGCCGGCGCCATCGGCGTCTCCACGGACGCGCAGGCCTCCTGGTGGGGCAGTCGTGGCGTCGGTACCGTGCCGCACGGGCTGATCGCGGCCTACGGCGGTGACACCGTGCTGGCCACCCGTAAGTACGCCGAGCACATGGATCCCGAGGTGAAGCTGGTCTCCCTGGTGGATTTCGAGAATGACTCGGTGCGAACCAGCCTCGAAGTGGCCCGCGCACTCGGCGACAAGCTCTATGGCGTGCGCCTGGACACCAGTGAGATGCTGGTGGACACCTCGGTGATCCCGCAGATGGGCCGCTTCAAGCCCAACGGCGTGAACCCGCAGCTGGTGCGGAATGTCCGGCAGGCGCTGGACGCCGAGGGGTTCCAGCGGGTGCGGATTGTGGTCTCCGGCGGGTTCACGGTGGACAAGATCCGCGAGTTCGAGGAGGCGGGGGTGCCGGTGGATGCGTACGGTGTGGGGAGCTCGCTCTTCCAGGGTCGTTATGATTTCACGGCGGATATCGTGCGGCATGAAGGACGAGCCTGCGCCAAGGTGGGGCGGGAATTGCGGCCGAATGCGAGGTTGGAGAAGGTGCTGTAGGGGCGCGCCTTCCGGCGCGCCGCTGGGTTCCCGAACGCTCTGGCGACGTACGGGCATTCCTCCGGAATGCCCGCTGCCACGAAGGAGATGATCTGTGCCCGACACCACCATCTTCTGGGACGTGGACACCCAGGTGGACTTCATGCACGCCGAAGGCAAGCTCTACGTGCCCGGCAGCGTGGAGATCATCCCGGCGCTGGCGCGCCTTACCGCGCACGCCCATGACCAGGAGATCCGCATCATCGCCAGTGCGGATGACCATGTTCCCGGCCATCGTGAACTGAGCGACACGCCGGACTGGGTCGAGACCTTTCCCGAACATTGCATGCGCGGCACCCCGGGCCAGCAAAAGATTACGGAGACCGCTCTCCGCAACCCGCTGGTGATCGACCCGTCGCCCCAGCACTCGGTGGACCTGGCGGCGCTGGCGCGCGCCCACGACGGCGACATCCTCTTCCTGAAGCACTGGTTTGATGTCTTCACCAACACGAATCTGCTCCCCGTGCTGGACGCCCTGGCACCCACCCAGATCGTCCTCTACGGGGTGGCGCTGGATGTCTGCAACCGCTACGCCCTGGATGGCCTGCTGACCCGCCGCCCGCACATTGCCCTCAGCCTGGTGACCGACGCCACGCGGGCCATTGACGCCTCACGCGCCGAGGGGCTGCTGTCGGACTGGCACTCCCGCGGCGTGACCCTGACCACCACCGACGAGGTCCTCCGCGGATGACCGCTTTTGGACGCTGTTTCCTCCCCGGCCCCACCGACGTCCGGCCAGAGATCTACGCCGCCACCGCGGAGCCGATGTTCTTCCATCGCGGCCCGCGCATGGTCCAGCTGCTCAAGGACATCCAGCCGTCCCTGCAGCAGATGTTCGGCACCCGCCGCCCGGTCTTCACGGCCACGTGCAGCGCGACCGGTTTCAGCGAGGCGGCGATCCGCAACGGCGTGCACGACCGGGTGGCGGTCGTGACCGGCGGGTACTTTGGGGAGTACCTGGCCCGGATCGCCGAGTCGTGTGGCAA
>JBGTFI010000626.1:0-17505 GCA_041747335.1 Phycisphaeraceae bacterium
CGGGCGACCGCATCACGACGGTGCTGGCGGAGGGGAAACTCACCAGCGAGGTGATCGGTGCAAACGGCGCCAGTCAGGTTCCGCGACCGTCCTCCGCGAAGCGGGGTTCCGGATCGAAACGCAAGCCTCCGCCGGCGGCCGGGCCACCGGGGCTGTTCGACTGACCTTCCCCCGCGCCGTCGCGAGCAGCCGAAAGGCGCTACCCCCCGCTTTCCTCCTTATCCGCGTGGTGCTCTTTCGTCGGATCGATCGCCAGAAAACGGCTCAGCCACCCCACCGCGATGTAGATCGGGATCGTATCCAGCAGCGCGGCCGCGGCCTTGAACGCGTACCCGGTGACGATGAAGAGCATCAGGTGCAGCGCGAGGCTTCGGCCCTCGGGCGGGAGCGGGAGCGCATGGGCGAAAAAGTGCGTGATGAGGATCACCGCCACCGTGTCCACCATCTGGCTGACCAGCGTTGAGCCGTTGTTGCGCAGCCAAAGGTGTTTGCCGTTGGTCAGGCGCTTCCAGAAGTGGAAGACGTAGACATCGCAGAACTGGGCGGCCATGTAGGCGCACATCGAGGCCGTCACCGCCCCGAACGCCAGCCGCTGAATCTGGAAGAAGGTCCAGCCGGTCTCGCGGTAGGCCTTGGCCGCCTCGTCCCAGACCGGCTGGGGGGGCATTCCGGTGACCGGATCGTTGGGGACGAACCCGGGAAGCACCCCGCCGAGCCAGAGGATGAACACCACCCAGAGGTTGAGGATCAGCCCGACGAAGACGACGAAGTTGGCGCGGCGCCGGCCGTAGAACTCGCTGATGAGGTCCGTGCAGAGGAATGTCAGAGGATAGGGGAGCACCCCCACGGCCAGGGCGAAGGTCCAGGCGTACGGATCAAGGTCAAAGGGGAGCGCCTCACCCCAGCGCCAGACCGGGCGACCCTCGACCGTCCCCCAGGAGGCTAGCACGATGAAGCGGGAGATCCCCAGGATGTTGAGCATCGCCAGGGTTCCCAGAAACAGCCCGGCGAGGATGATGAAGACCCGCTCGCGCCGCTCATGAAGCTGCACGGGCGAGAGACTCGATGCCGGCTTGAAACCCATGGCCGGGCATCTTAGCCGCCCGCGCCGGTGGGACAACAGCGGACCGCGCCGCGGGCTATAATCGTGCGACGAAATGTACCTACTCCGCGACCGGAGCCATCCATGACCACCGCCCACAACCCCACCCCCATCTATGAAGGCGAAGGCGACCGCCTGATGAGCGAGCCTGACCACGTCGGGGTCGATCACATCATCCTCCTGCCCGATGCCCGCCCGACCAAGACCCCCGACCGCCAGGCCCGCATCCGCATCATGTGGGGCCAGCACCTGCTTGAAGACCTCCTGGCCGATCGCTACCGCACGCTGGTCTGCGGCGTCAACGCCGATGACAACAGCCATGGGATCATCACCCAGCTCGCCACGCTCCTGCCTACCAGCCAGTGGGACGCCCACTCGATCACCGCCCACGCCCAGCGCTTCGCCCGCGACGGGGAAGGCGGTGACCACGTGAAAGTTCTCAAGTACGACATGGACACGGTGGAGGTGCTGGCCCTGCTCCGCCCCGCCGGGCACGAGCACCTGACGCTGCGGCACCTGAGCCAGGGCTTCGCCATCGTCACCGAGATGCTCCGCCGCAAGCCCGGGCGACTTCCCACCGCCTCGGTGAGCTTCTTGGGCGCCCACGCCAACGCCCTGCGCGACGATCGCGGGGAGGAACCGAGCTTTGAGCGTGTTCTGCGCGCGATGTTCGATTCGGGCTACACCGGGGACGTCTACCCCGCGCCGTGGATGTGGGAATCGGCCCCGATCGGCGTGTTCGCCCGATACCCGTTCCCGGAATCGCTTCAAAGGATGCGGGAGGGAGGGTTTTAGGAGTTGTCGGGGTGTCGGGGTGTCGGGGTGTCACGTGTCGGCGTGTCGAGAGCGCCAATGCCTCGCCCCCTGACACGCGACGCCCTGACACGGGACATCGCCGCGGGTCCGGTTGCCAAACCTGGGCGGGCGGACCATAATTGCCGTCTGGGGGAATTGTTAGACACCCAACCGGGGCCGCCGGCGCCGGCGGCGCTATCCACGGCCCCAACAGCCTCAGCGAGGTTTCCATGGCACGATCACGACGAAAGTTGGGCGAGATTCTCGTGCGCCAAGGCGTTATCGACGAGAACAAGATCAACAAGGCCCTCAACGTCGCCAAAGGATCGAAGAAGCGTCTGGGGGAAGCCCTGATCGAGCTAGAGTTCCTCAAGCCCGACCAGGTTGCTCGGGGGGTGGCTGAGCAGTTCGGGATGGAATTCATCGACCTGGATCAACTGGGCGCCCTGAGCGCCGATGTCCGGGCCCTGCTTCCCGAGGACATGATCAAGAAGTACCACGTGATCCCGCTGGGGAAGGAGAACGGCAAGCTGAAGGTGGTGCTGCACGACCCGATGGACCTTCAGCTCATGGACGACCTGCGCTTCCGACTCAACGCCGACGTCCAGGCGCTGGTGGCCCCGCGCGAGAAGATCAAGGGGTTCATCGAGGAGATGTACTCCGAATCTCGCGACAGCATCGACAAGGCCCTCAAGGGCATGTCGATGGACATGTCGATGGACCTCTCGATGGACTCGAGCATCGACGTCCAGGGGATGACCATCGACCAGGATGCCGACGATTCGGAGGCCAGGGAGCAGGCGCCCATCATTCGCCTGGTCCGCAAGGTCATCGCCGAGGCCGTCAAGAACCGGGCCAGCGACATCCACATCGAACCGTTCGTCGATCGCGTCCGCCTGCGCTACCGGATCGACGGCCGCTGCCACGAGTGGGACCGCATCCCCAAGCGGACTCAGGCGGCGATCACCGCCCGGCTCAAGATCATGTCCGGGATGAAGGTGGAGGAAAAGCGCATCCCGCAGGACGGACGCATCAAGCTCAAGATCGACGGGGACACGATCGACTTCCGTGTGAGCGCCTGCCCGGCGTACCACGGCGAGAGCATCGTGATGCGTATTCTCCGTCCCGATGCCGCGAAGATCGGTCTGATCAACCTCGGTCTGCGGCAGGACACGCTGGACCTGTTCAATCAGATCATCCGGCGTCCGACGGGCATCTTTCTGGTCACCGGTCCGACCGGTTCGGGCAAGACGACCACGCTCTATTCCGCGCTGGACGTGCTCAACCGCCCGGACCGCAAGATCATCACGGCTGAAGACCCCGTCGAGTACAACTTCAAGGGCATCAACCAGTGCCAGGTGAACGAGCACATCGGGCTGAGCTTCGCGCGCATCCTTCGCGCCATGCTCCGCCAGGCGCCCAACGTCATTCTCGTCGGCGAAATCCGTGACCGGGAGGTCGGTGACGTGGCGATCCAGGCCGCGCTGACCGGGCACCTGGTGTTCTCGACGCTGCACACCAACGACGCCCCCTCGGCGATCACCCGTCTGATCGACATGGGCATCAAGCCGTTCCTGGTGGCCAGCTCGATCCAGTCCGTCCTCGCCCAGCGTCTGGTGCGCATGCTCTGCCCCGAGTGCAAGCAGCCGGACACATCGCCCAACAAGCGGATGCTGAATCTCATGGGGTTCCGACCGCAGGACATCGAGGGGAAGACGCTCTACAAGGCCAACGGGTGCTCCAAGTGCTCCAACACGGGGTACCGCGGGCGCAAGGGTATCTACGAGATGATGGTCATGAACTCCGAGCTGCGCGAGCTGGCGTTCAAGCGGGCGCCCCTGAGCCAGATCCGCGCCGCGGCGCTCGCCAACGGGATGCGCAACCTGCTCGGTGACGGCAGACTCAAGATCCTCGACGGCTTGACCACGCTGGAGGAGGTTGCCAGAATCGCGCAGATTCAGGGGATCGTGGAGGCTGAGGAAACCGAGGAAGTGGCGGTCTGACCGGTCGGGACGCGCCTTGACCGGTAGGGACAACCGGCGTCGGCCCGCGATCCACGCAGTGGCGGATCGGCGGCCCGCGCCAGGGCAATGGAGCAGCGGATGTCGACCATTCATATCGATCGCCTGTTGGACACCACCATCAAACAGGGCGCCAGCGACCTTCACCTGACCGTCGGCAAACCGCCGACCCTCCGCATGAGAGGCCGGCTCGTCGAGCTCAAGACCAAAGTCCTCGAGCCCGAGGACACCGTCGCCCTCATGAAGTCCATCGCGCCCGAACGCTCCCAGGCCGAGCTTCAGGAAGAGGGCGGGGCGGACTTCGGGTTCGCCTTCGGCGATAGCGGAACGCGCTTTCGCGTCTCGGTCTTCCGCCAGAAGGGGCATGTGGGCATCGTCCTGAGGCAGCTCCCCAGCGAGCTGCTGACTTTCGAGAAGATCGGGCTGCCCACCATGGTCCGGGAGCTTTGTCGTCGCCCGCGCGGGCTTTTCCTGGTCACCGGACCGACCGGATCGGGCAAAACGACCTCTCTGGCGTCGATGATCGACTACGTGAACACCAACCTCGATCGGCACATCATCACCATTGAAGACCCGATCGAGTACTACATGCAGCACAAAAAGAGCATCATCAACCAGCGCGAGGTCGGCAACGACGTCCCGAGCTTCTCCGAGGCCCTCCGCCGCGCCCTGCGACAGGATCCGGACGTGATCCTCGTCGGCGAGATGCGCGACCTGGAGACGATCGAGTCGGCCGACCGCGCCGCCGAAACGCGCCACCTGGTGTTCGGAACCCTCCACACCACCGGCGCCTCCGGAACCATCAACCGCATCATCGACGCCTTCCCCGTCGCACAGCAAGCCCAGATCCGCGTTCAGCTAAGCACCACGCTCATGGCGGTCGTCAGCCAGCAGCTCATGGCTCGGATCGACCGCAAGGGCATGGTGGCCGCTTACGAATTCCTTCTCGTCACCCCCGCCGTCTCAAACCTCATCCGCGAGAACAAGACCTTCCGCATCGACTCTGCCATCCAGACCGGGAAGAAGTTCGGCATGCAGCTCCTCGACGACCACCTCTGGTCCCTCTACACCCAGGGCGCCATCTCAGCCGAGGAAATGATCGACAAGTCCCGCAGCCCCGAAGCGCTCACCGAGAAGGTCCACCGGGAGGGTGGAGTCATCGGACGCACCGAACTCGACACCCCCGACGACTTCAAGTGACCCAACCTCGGGGGGCAAGGTCGTCATAATCCGGTTGTCTAAATCGTAAAATATTGTCAATGCCCTTGTCATGGCACTGCGGCTCGCTAGGATGAACCAAGGTCGCCTGCCCCCGCAACGAGTGGTCAGGTGAACCGCGTTCGGTTCGATGATCAGGTTTGTGCGAAACCTCCCGCGAGGATTCGACCAGGATCGACGACGAGGCAATAAGGCGCATTGAACTCTGTAAACTACTGCGGAATCAAGAGTTTGGTTTTGACAAACGGATTCTGAGCCTATTCCTTGGCGCCTCGGCCCGCAACCGGACAGGAACCCACCGATGATTGACCGCTTCTCCTCATCGTCGCTCAAAGGCAGGCCGATCGGCCGCATCCTGACCAAGATGGGCAAGGTCACGCGTGAGCAGGTTCACGAGGCCCTTGCGCTTCAGAAGGGCCAGAGGCGCCAGCTCGGTCAGCTTCTGATTGAGCTGGGGTACGTGTCGGAAAAGGACGTCAGCGCCGCGGTGGCCGCCCAGCAGGGCATGGAGATCGTGGATCTGACGAACGTTCAGATTCCGGAGGAGGCGATCAACGCCCTTCCCAGCGAGACGGTCCAGAATTACCAGGTTCTCCCGCTTTCCTACGATGCCAAGAGCCGCCAACTCAAGATCGTCCTCAAGAGCCCGGACAACTTCCGGGCGGTGGACGACATCAAGATGCTCATGGGTTACAACGTCATCCCCGTGGTCGGGGATGCGGAGCAGGTCGATGCGCTCCTGGCCAAGCACTTCGGGACCGCCAAGGGAGGCGACAGCGAAGAGGAGTCGCTCACGGCGCTGATTAACGAGCTGGCGGACGATGACGGTCTGCAGGAGCTCAAGGACCGGGGCGAGTCGATCGACCTCGACACGCTGCTGGAGGCCGCGGACGACAACAAGGTCAAGCGGCTGCTGAACCTGGTGCTTCTTCAGGCGATCCGGGACCGGGCCTCGGACATCCACTTCGAGCCGTTCGAGGACGAGTTCAAGATGCGTTACCGCATCGACGGGGTTCTGTACGAGATGATCCCCCCGCCGCTTCACCTGGCGCCGGCGATCACCAGCCGAATCAAGGTCATGTCGAACCTGGACATCGCCGAGCGCCGCATGCCCCAGGACGGGCGTGTGGAGCTTAACGTGGAAGGTCGGCCGGTGGACCTTCGCGTGGCGGTGCTTCCGACGCTGTTCGGCGAATCGGTGGTGATGCGCGTGCTCGACCGCGCGAACGTCTCTCTGGACCTTGAGAAGCTGGGGATGCGGGCCGACGACCTCGAGACGTTCCGGCAGCTGATCCACAAGCCCAACGGGATCGTGATCGTGACCGGACCCACCGGTTCGGGCAAGACCACGACGCTGTATTCGGCGCTGGCGGAACTCAACACGATCTCCGAGAAGATCCTGACGACCGAAGACCCCGTCGAATACGACATCGACGGTCTGGTGCAGGTGCAGATCAATACCGACATGGGTCTGACCTTCGCCAAAGCCCTTCGCTCTTTCCTGCGTCAGGATCCGGACATCATCCTGGTGGGCGAGACGCGCGACCTGGAGACGGCGCAGATCGCGGTGCAGGCGGCGCTGACGGGCCACCTGGTGTTCACGACGCTGCACACCAACGACGCGCCTTCGACCATCGCGCGTCTGCTGGACCTGGGGATGGAGTCGTTCCTGATCACGGCGACGGTGGAGGGGATCATCTCACAGCGCCTGGTTCGGCGCATCTGCACCAAGTGCAAGCAGGAGTACTCGCCCACGGAAGAGCAGTTCATGGAGCTGCAGCTCACGGCGGAGGACATCCAGGGGCGAACCTTCTACCGCGGCAAGGGGTGCGACCAGTGCAACCAGACGGGGTACCGGGGGCGCATGGCGCTCTACGAGATCATGATGCTCGACGACGACATGCGCGAGCTGATCATGCAGCACGCCTCGACGCAGATCCTGCGCAGCGAGGCGCGCAAGCGCGGCATGCGCACGCTGCGCGAAGTGGGCATGGTCGCGATGTTTGACGGGATGACCACGCTGGACGAGGTCGTTAAGGAGACGATCCTCGAAGACTAGCCGGACCCGCGGCGGCCGACGGGCGGCGGGGCGAGAAAGAGAGTCGAGTTTCCCAGGAGTCAGCGATGCCGACGTTCACCTACGAAGCGCTCAACGAGGCGGGCAAGCAGCAGAAGGGCACGATCACCGCGGCCAGCTCGGACGAGGCGATCTCGCGCATCCGCGGAAAGGGGCTGTTCCCCACCTCCGTGCGCGAGCAGAAGACCAAGAAGAAAAAGGCCGCGACCCCCGCGGCCGGGGGCGCCGCCAAGGGCAAGGACAAGAAGAAAAAGGGGTTCGTCATCGCCATCGGCGGGGTGAAGAAGAAGGACCTGACCGCCTTCACGCGTCAGCTCTCGACGCTGCAGGACGCGGGGCTGCCGATCCTGCGGTCGCTGACGATCCTCGAGCAGCAGCAGAGGCCCGGGCTGCTCAAGAACATTCTTCTGAACGTCCATGAGGACGTGTCGTCGGGTTCGACGCTCTCGGACGCGATGGCGAAGAATCCCAAGGCGTTCGACCGGCTGTACTGCAAGATGATCGCCGCGGGCGAGGTCGGCGGCGTGCTGGACCTGATTCTCGCCCGCCTGGCGGAGTTCATGGAGAAGGCCCAGCAGCTCAAGGGCAAGATCAAGAGCGCGATGACCTATCCGGTGGCGGTGATGAGCGTGGCGGCGCTGATCGTGGTGGGCATCATGTACTTCATCGTCCCGAGCTTCGAGAAGATTTTCGCCGACTTCGACTCGACGCTCCCCATCCTCACGCTCATTCTGATCAACTCCAGCAAGTGGATGGGCGGAAGGCTCTACGAGGACCAGGCCATTCCGGGGATCGTGTGGATCCTGGGATCTCCGATCGTCATCTTCGCCCTCATCAAGCTCATCCGCAAGAGCTTCTACGGCAAGGCGATCAGCGACACGATCCTGCTTTATACCCCGGTCCTCGGGCAGCTTATCCGCAAGACCGCCATCGCCCGCTTCACCCGCACGCTGGGGACGCTGATCGGGGCCGGCGTCCCGATCCTCGACGCCCTGCTGATCACCCGCGACACGTCGAGCAACTATGTCTACCAGAAGGCCCTCAACGCGGTGCATGATTCGGTCCGCCAGGGTGAGAGCTTCTCGCCCCCGCTGCGCAAGGCGCGGGTGTGCGATCCGATCGTCACCAACATGATCGACGTCGGCGAGGAGACCGGCGATCTGGACAAGATGCTCATGCGCATCGCCGACAACTACGAGGAGGAGGTTGACAACGCCGTGGCCGGGCTGGTCTCGCTGCTCGAACCGATGATGGTCGTGTTCCTGGGGGTGGTCGTGGGCGGGATCGTCATCGCGCTGTTCCTCCCGCTGGTCAAGATGATCCAGGACGTGATGTCGTGAGGGGGCGAAGAGAAAATGACGAAGCCCGAATGACGAATGACGAAACAGGAACGAATGGGCGCGCCCCCCGTCCCGCTTCAAGGAGCCTTCCGATGCCGACGCCTCGAACAACTCAACCCGCCCGACGCGCGACGCGCGGCTTCACCCTCGTCGAGCTGCTGGTGGTGATGCTCATCATCGCGGTGCTCGCGGGGCTGCTGCTGCCGGTGCTGGGTTCCGCCCGCCGAAACGCGCGGGAGATGAAGAGCATGACGCAGACGAAAAACGTCCACGCGGCCATGGTCCAGTACGGCAACCGCAACGGGGGGTGGTATCCGGGGATGAACGAGAACGGGGACGCGGTGAATCATCAGTACCTGCTCTCCGAGAAGAGCAACTTCAGCGCCGCGCCCGAGGGCAACGTCACGCCCGCGATCACGTACTGGCTGATCCTCAAGGAGGGGCTGATCGCGGCGGACGAGGTCGTCAGCGTCAGCGAAGCCTCCGACATCACCCCATACGATGTGAGCGACCCCCAGGCGTTCGAGCCCAACCGCTTCACCCGCGTTTTCCGCGGGGGCAGCGGGCGGGCCGCCGCGGCGCCGCGTCACTTCTCGTTCGCCACGCTGGACCCCAATCCGAGCACCTCGCCGGCGCAGGCCAACACGACAGGGAAGACCATCCGCAAGCGCAACTGGCGCGACAACCAGAACAGCCAGGTGGTGCTGGTGTCGGATCGCGCCACTTCCGTCTCGGGCAGCGACTTTGAGAGCATCCACACGCTCAGCGCCGGAAAGTGGCGCGGGGCGATGGCGTGGGGCGACAACCACGCGACGATGGAGGAAGACCCGGTCGTCTCCACGCGCCTGACGCAGGACACGCCCAGCAACGCGGACCACATCTTCTACGGCCGGTACGACAAGTCCGTCGGCTCGAGCACCGGCCCTACCGATGACGCCTTCATGATGTGGAACTACGGCAGCGACCTGTGGTTCAATCTGGCAAGTCAGGCATACACGGTCACGAACGACTGAGCGACCGACCCATGAACACCCCGCGAAACAACCTCTTGCCCCGTCGCACCCACCGAGCCTTCACCCTCATCGAGATGCTGGTGGTGATCGCGATCGTGGCGCTGCTGGTGAGCATCGTCGTGATCGGGGGCGCGGGGTGGATCAGCAGCGCCAAGGAGAAGCAGACCCGGCTGGTGCTGGACGCGCTCGACACGATCGTGGAGGAATACCACGCGGTGGAGAATCGGTATCTGCCGATGAATGTGCCCGATCCGGCACAAGCTGAAGGTGGATCAATCCTTCGACTGGATGATCGCAATTCACTCCCGTTCAAGTACCGCATGACGGCGTTTCTCAACGAGGTCGAATCCACCGGCGAAATCTTCAAGCTCACCGGCAGCCTCCAGAACCGAACCTGGGAGGACACCGGCGCCGACCCCGACAGCCCGCCCGTCCGCCAGGTCTTCGATGGTTGGGACCAGCCGGTCCAGATCGTGTTCCGCAAGGACCTCAACGATGCCACCGGCGGTCCGGCGTTCAACAACCCTCAAGAGTTTCGCCCCTGGTTCGTTTCGGCTGGAGAGGATGGCGACTTCGGCAGGCCGAACGACACCACCGCGGGAAACCCCGCCGAAGACAACCTCTTCAGCGCCGGCACTCCGGCCGAGAGATATTTCATCCCCGAAGACCTTTTTCGACCGTCCCTGAACCAATGACCTCTCCCCGCATCCATCCTGCCACTTCCGGGGCGCGCAAGCGGGCTTTTACGCTCGTGGAGATGCTCGTGGTGCTTGGCATCGCGGCCGTGGTGATCCCGATCCTGCTGGTGTCGACCTCGCTGCTGTCGCAGGGGTTCGGCGAGAAGCAGGCGCTCAATCAGATCAACGCCGCCCTGGCGCTGGCCCGCGCCACGGCCATCCGCGACGGGCGCGATGCGGCGCTGCTCTTCACCGCCGACGCGGAAGGCAACACGCTGCTGCACATCGCGACACTCGCGCGGGATCAGGGGAACCCGCTGTTCCCCCGCTTTGTCCGGGCCGACGATCGCGCGCCGGATCGCCTTGGCACGGGCATCCGCGTCGTCGCCCCCAACGGGAACAACGAGTACGTCGGCCCGTACCCCGGCTTCAACGTGAACTTCGGGCCGGGACTCACCGGCAACGGCCCCGCGGCGGTGACGCACTTCGCGGTTCGCTTCGCCCCGGATGGGACGATTCGCCGCGTCGATGGGCTGGGCAACCCCGCGCGGTTCTGGTTTGACAACCATCGGCCGGAGTTTGGGATCGACGACGCACTGGTTTCCATCAACAACGTCAACGTCGATGCCGACCCCACGTTTCACCCCGTGGACATCCTCGCCTTGTACGACAAGGCGCAGGCGGAGTCGGCCGCGGTCGCCGGGAATAAGAGCCTCCTGGCCACCTGGATCAACGACCCGGCCGCCAACGAAGGCCGGGCCGTCGTGATCCTCTTCAACCGTTACACGGGTCTGGCGCTTCGCGCCGTGAACTGATCGTCGAACCCAGGGCAGCATCGCCATGCTCACAACACGGATCGACAATCCGAGAACCCTCCAGGCCGCGCGGGCGTTCGCGCTGGTGGAGGTGCTCATCGCGATCTTCATCCTGGCGATCGGGATGATCTCGGTGGCGACGATCTTCCCGGTGGCGATCCACCAGTCGCGCCAGGCCACGGACGACATCGTCGGCCAGATGGTCGGCGAGCAGGCGCTGGCGCTGCTGAGAACGAAGGGGGTGACGACGGTCATCGACAACGACGGCCTCATGACCGCCAACGGAAACCTCATCACGCCCGGCGGCGTCAAGGAGGGGTTCATCCACCCCCTCGGCTACCTGGTGTTCAACATTCCTGGCAAGGGAGAGGACCATGGAATTGAGCTTGCGCCCGGCGGAACCATCGTCCCCAATGCCCGATTCGGGATCCCCGCCGCCACCCTCGAAGAGCAAGAGTACAGGCGGCTCCGGGCGTATGAGATGGTTTGGCCCGTCGTATCGGGATTCCCGGATCCCTCGAAACCGCTGTCCGAGCGCCCGCTGGATTTTCCCGAAGCCGAGCGGCATCCTCAGTACGCCTGGAAGGTCGTCCTGTTCAAGCCGGAAGTCAATTCGCCGATCACCGCGACGATCCTGGTCTACCGCGTGAGCAACTGGAGCGCGTTCTGGAACTTCGAGTGGCAGAACGTGTTTCCCGATCTGTCGCGGACCCTGCTGGGCAAACTCATCCCTGGGATCGCCGACGGGTCGCGCTCGGTCACGCCCGGGGACATCTTCATCAAATCCGAAGCCACGCTCCGTCCGCCCGCGCCCGTGGATGAGATCGGCAGCGCGTGGCGGATCATCCGCACACGCCCGGACCGGCGGCGAGTGCCCGAATACATCGGCGGAGGCAACGCCCGCGACTTCGCCAGCCTGCTGCCGGACGGGGCGATCTACCACCCGCGCGCGCTGGTGGGCAACGTGCAGTTCCTCCACCTTCCCGCCACGGACATCGGGCGATTCCGGCCCGTGGCGGTCGTGACCGGGGCGATTGATCGATAACACCCATGAACCCGATGCGCGAGACAATTCGCAGGCCGGCAGTGGGGCGGGCTTCCCGCCCGCCATCGCGGCGAAGCCGCGAGTCAGGCATCCCTCGCCCCGGGCGACGCGACGGCTTCATTCAGGCCTGCGGCCTGATGGCGGGCGGGACGCCCGCCCCACTGCGAAGGCGCAGCTCGCATCGCGGCTTCACCCTCATCGAACTCATGGTCGCCATCGGCGCGACGGTGCTGCTGCTGAGCATCGTCGGCGTGGCGTTCAATCACGCCCGCGACGCCATGAGCCTGGGCGTCGCCTCGGCCTCGGTCAACACCCAGGCCAAGGCGCTCGAATCCAACCTGCGGCGGGACATCGCGCAGATGTCCACCGATGGGTTCCTGGCGGTGCGGATGGTCAACCTCCCCAGGACCAACCAGGCCACGGCGATCACCTCCATTCTCGAGGCCGACCAGCTTCTGTTCTTCGCCAACGGCGCGTTCACCAGCGCCCTGCAGCCGCCCGCCGGATCGCCGCCGATCCAGTCGATCTCGGCGCGCATCCTCTACGGCCACCTTCAGACCGACGTCGCGGACACCGGCCCGTCGATCTGGCAACAACCTGAGAATTCGACCGACCCCACGCAATGGGTGCTCGGCCGGCACGTTGTGCTGCTGACCGATGGTGCGGTGCTAAGCTCGTTCATCCCCGCCCAGACACCGCGTCTGGCCGGGCTGGAAGACGCACGGCTTTACACGCAGGGCGACGGCGCTCCGCGCGGGCTGAGCGACATCGCCAACGTGACGCTGGCGGATGTCCGTGACGGCCCGGCGAAATACTTTGATTCCTCGACGACGACGTTTGACATCCTCAGGGTATCCAACGCAATGGCCGCGAACGGCTTCCGCATGACCGCCCGGACCCGTTACCGAACCCTCAATCGAATGACGCCCCGTGAGTTCAACCTCCTGGTTCAGCCGGTCATCGCGCCCAACTGCTCGCGGTTCAGGGTGGAGATCTGGCGCACGGGGCTGACTGATCGCGGCGCGGGCGGCAACGTCGACGTGGAGCGATTCTGGCGGCCGCTCGCGCCCAACAGCGAAGCGTTCCATCTGGCCGTCGCCGGTTACGGCGCGACGCCGGACCCGCGGCCGAACACCGCCAACACGATCGAATGGCCCAAAGCCCTGCGCATCACCGTCACCCTGCATGATCCGGAGCTGCGCTACCACGAGCGTCACCTGCTGGCGCCGAACGATACGCCCGACGGGCGGACCTACCAGTGGGTCTTTGACCTCCCGCAGCCCGCGTCGTTCTAAGTCCCCCGCGCCCGGCGTTCTAGGCCGAGGAGACCTGATATGAACTCGATCCAGACAACAAGAAATCACGGCCCAGCGGGGCGGGCATCTTCAGTGGGGCGGGCGTCTCGCCCGCCATCACGGCGCAGCTGTGAGTCAGGCTTCCCTCGTCCCCGGCGACAAGGTGATTTCATTCAGGCCTGCGGCCTGATGGCGGGCGGGACGCCCGCCCCACTGACGAACCCCCGCCGCCGCGGGACGATCCTCGTCCTCGTCAGCGTCATGCTGGTGCTGATGGTCATCCTCGCGGCCGGCTTCCTGGGCACCGCGCGGCGGGAGCGCATCGTCGGGACGGCCGTGAAGCAGGATGCCAACGCCCATTCGGCGGTTAGCGCGGCGATCGACCTGATCGGTTCGACGTTCGCGGCCGACTGGCTGGATTATGTGGATCCGCCGGCGGGTGCGAACGCCCCGGCGAGCGAGTTCCACGATTATCCGAGTCCGGCGGCGCTCAATGGGAATGTGTTCAATCCAAGCGTGCCCAGCGACGAATGGCTGGCGACCATCGCGCCGGAGTATTACAACCCCGCCTTTATGACCGGCCCGGTGCTGGATGAGAACAGCACCAACCCCGCCTTCATCGGTTTCCAGTGGTGGCGACAGGTGAGCCTGCTCGATAGCACGGTGGGCTTCATCAACGCGGTCACTTTCAACCCGCTCTACAGCACGGCGACCGGGTTGGATCCCATCGTCATCGATCCGGCTTACAACCCCCCGCCCGACGGGGTCCAGCGCTACGCTCAGACGCTGCGCTACATCTGGCTGGATGACCCGTCCCTTACGGCCGCAAACAGGAGTATTCTCGAAGCTCGCATGGCCGACGCCGACGGCGACGGGTACGCCGACAGCCGTTGGAGCGAGCTGCCCTACAACTCCGGCGACGGGCTGCGCTGGGCCGGGGCGTTCCGCATCATCGACAACAATGCCCAGATCAACGTCAACACCGCCACCGCGTGGTCGGAGGATTCGCTGGGACAGACCCCGGCGGATATTGACCTGGCGGGGTTTTTGGCGCGGGCGTGGGAGCTTGGCGTGCCGGCCAATCAGACTCAGGACACCAAGAACCCGCAGCGCAGTCTTCTAAGTCGTAGTGATGACGTCATGGCGGCCCAGTTCGATGCGTCGCGCAAATCGGGCGTGGGATCGCTCGACATCGCCTCGACGCGGCTGACGCAGTGGCAGAACCTCGGTTCTCGGGTGGGCGAGCCGCTGGAGGGGTATTCCGCGTTCGGGTTTGAGAGCGAGCTTGATCTGCGCCGCAACTTCGCGATGAACCGATCGGCGATGCTGATCTCGCCGTTCGAGGCCGCCTACTTCCCGGGCGCCGGGGCCGCCGGATCGCAGGCGACGCGTCTGACTCTGAGCCTTGGCGTGCTGCGCAGCGGCCTGACTGAGACCTACGCGCGGTCCAGGATGGATCTCGCCCGCGACCGCCGCCACCTGCTGACGACCTTCAACGGGGCGCGGCAGTTTCGGCCGCGGTGGGGGGTCAACGATGCGCTAAGCGGCGTCTCGCCGCAGGCGTCGGAGCACGAGGCGTACCGCCAGCCGCTCAACCCCAACCTCGTGACCGCGTCGACCACTCGCGCCCACCACTCGCCCCAGCAGTTCGCCGCGGTCGTCGAGCAGGTTCTCTCCGGTGGGCCGCAGGGCGGCGCGCAGTACGAGCAGGATATCCACACGCCCCAGCAGGGCGGGTCGCGCGCCCGCGACGCGGCGTTCGCGCTGACGGCCAATCTGCTGGCCTACAAGACCGACCCGGTCGGCGCGCTCGCCCACACGCCCACCGAGTGGAAGGTGAGCGACGGCGTCACCGACTACTTCGGCCTGCGCAAGCAGCCGTTCATCAAGGAAGTGACGGCGGTGCTGGTCTACAAGGATCGGAAGGATGATCCGACCGCTCTGCCGAACACCCCCGGCGTCGAGCAGATTCCGAATTTCACGATTCAAGCCGATGAAGAACGCCTGAACGCCGGTGATCCGAACTCCGACCACGGGTACCTCATCATCGAGCTGGGCAACCCGTTCCCCAGCCAGATCGTCGGCGGCGGAGAGGTGAACAACCTCGAAGCCTCGGACCTCGAGCGATTCCGACTTCGCGTCACACAGATTCCCGAGGGCGGCGGGGCAACGACTAACACGACTTGGCTCAGCGGTCCGCTTAATGGACCACTTGAAAACAGTCTACCGGTCGGCACCAACATCGGCGGATCGCATCATACGGAGTACCTCGTCTACACGCAGGGAGTCGCATCGGCTACGGCCGCAAATAATCTGATCGATCAAATGGTCGACGCGGCTTTCTCCGAGGGATTGGTGGCAACGATTGATCGCGTCGCGCCCATGGGCGGGGCAGATATGATTTCCTTCGACGCCACCCTGGGAGGAACGCTTCGGATCGAACTGATCTACTCGAATGTCGATGAGAGCGAGCAGGTGGTCGTCGATGTTCTTGAGACGAACATGAACAACAACTGGCTGCCCAACGATTCCGACGCCGATGGCGAGTCCGTCGGCGTCGATGAGGGCGAGCTGGCGATCGTGCGTTCGATTCAGCGTGATGATTCGCTGATGGGGACGGGTTTCCCGGCCTATGTCGTGGAGGATCCGAACGTCAACGCGGTGGTTCCGCCGCGCAACCCGCGGAAGGCGACCGCGCCGAGCGTTCAGGCCGAGGCGGGCGACCTGGTCGCCAACACGATGCGGCTGACGATCGCCAACACCGTGGTCAACCGCAACGCGAACCTCGGGGCGAACATTCCGTTCCAGATGATCCTCCACAACGGCGGCGCGAATGGAACGGGCACGAACCGCTACGACCTTACCTCCATCGGCGAACTGGGCCTGATGCTGACGTACGCGCACAAGATGCAGGCCGGCAGCTCCAATTCGGTTGAGACGATCTCGCAGCAGCTTGGAAAGACGATCGCGCTCAAGGATCCCCAGGCCAACGCGCGGTTTCGTTTTTTCGACTACTTCAACGTCAGCCCGGTCAATCCCGGCAAGCCGCAAGTGGTGGACCTCCCCGCGGCGGCGACGCTCTTTGACCACTTCTCACTGCTGGCCCACGCGAAGGACGACCCGACGCGGACGGAATACGAAGTGATCGACCCCATCGCCGGCGTTCCGCAGGGTTCGGGGCTTCCGGCTGCGGCCGCGACCAACCGCCGCGCGATCCCCGGGCTGATCAACATCAACACCGCGCCCCCGGCGGTGCTTCGCATGTTGCCGTACATGGATCAGAGCGACCTGCTGACGACCAACTCAACCACCGGCGGGCACGTGTTCGCGGGGATGAACCCCGATGCGCGGGTCTGGGAAGGGATCATCGCGTACCGGGACAAGCTCAACCTCACCTTGACGCAGGGGCCTGACTACCGGACTGGCCGCTTCGCCGCGATCGACGCGGCCCTGCCGCCAGGAACCCTCACCCGGCTGGTGCGTGAGGAGCCGGGGTTTGCTTCGATCGGCGAACTGCTGCTGGTACGCGGGGATGTCAGCGGCGTGGAGCGGGACTACCGGATCGATGTTTATGGCCGGGATGGTGCGCACAGCGGCGACAGCACCTCGGCGTTCGACCTGACCCCCGACGACAGAGTGGCCGACGACTTTGAGGAGGAGATGCTGCTGTTCAACAAGCTGGCGAACCTGGTGACCGTCCGCACGGATGTCGTGACCGCTTACGTCGTGATCCAGGGCAGGCGCAACCTCAACCCGCCCACCGCCGCCAATCCGAACGCGGAGCCCAACTACCAGCCCGTCGTCGAGCGGCGATTCGTCGTGACACTCGACCGCTCGAACGTGGTCAACCGCGGCGACAAGCCGCGAGTGGTGATGTTCGCGGAACTCAATTGAGCGGCCGAGCGGGGACAGCCGCAAGGGTCGCCGCAGTTGTGGTCATCGGGCGTCTGAATGGGCATATGCCCACGAGGACGAGGGCATGGCATCCAACTTGGCGTAATGACCCCATCGATCAGGTGTTCCTGACCGCCTGGCGCGAGGACCGTCCGAACCGCGCCGGGCGGGCGCTAGCCGCCCCGGCCGGGCGGCTGGTTCCTCTGGTCCGGC
>JBGTFI010000627.1:0-1944 GCA_041747335.1 Phycisphaeraceae bacterium
GCCGAGTGTAGATTGAAGAGTGAAGATCGACGGTGGCGGGGGGGGGCGGCGACTCTCCGGGCGGCGGTGGCCTTGCTACACTGGGCGCATGGCAGGCGATGCGAATCCGTTTGAGGTCTTCGGGATCGAACCTGTCTTTCAGGTCGACGAGGCGGCGCTTCACGCAAAGTTCTTGGAGCTCTCCGCACAACACCATCCGGATCGATATACGGATCCGGGCGAGCAGGCCGAGGCGGCCGACCGGGCCGCGCGGGTCAACGAGGCCTATCAGACCTTGACGGATCCCGAACGTCGCGCGGGGGCGCTGCTCGCGGCGCTGGGCGGACCTTCCGCCGAAGAGGAAAAGTCCCTGCCCCAGGACCTCCTCACCGAAATGATGGAGCTGCGCGAGCGCCAGGAGGAGGCGACCGCCTCGAACGACACCGCGACGATCCAGGAGCTGACAGAGTGGGCGAAACAGCGCCGCGAGATCTCGCTCAAGCGCGTGGCGATGCTCTTCAAGATGGCGACGATGGGGGAAGAGGTTCAGCTTGAGAAGCTGACGATCATCCGCATCGAGCTTAACGCGCTGCGCTACTACGAGCGGATGCTCGAGCAGCTTCCGGCGGTGTAGAATGACGGTGTGATTTCATGACAGGCAAGGAGATGAACATGAAGGTCGTAAGATGGATGCGATACGTGGTGCTTGCGGCGGTCGTGGCATTGGCGGGGTGGAACGCGCCCGCGCAGGCTCAGGAGGATGGCCAGCCGGGGTTCCGGCCGATCTTCGACGGAAAATCGCTCGACGGTTGGGAGGGCGATCCGGGGTACTGGCGGGTGGAGAACGGGGTCATCATCGCGCAGTCCAGTGTCGAGAAGCCGCTCAACGAGAACATCTTCCTGTTCTGGAGGCAGGGAGAACTGGACAACTTCGAACTCAAGCTCAAGTATCGCATCAGCGGATCGCCCAGCGCCAACAGCGGGATTCAGATCCGCTCGCAGGATGACGGGCAGGGCCACGCCATCGGATACCAGGCGGACATCGACCTGGCCGGGCAGTGGACGGGGATTCTCTATGATGAACGCGCCCGCGGGGTGCTGGCGCTGCGCGGGGAGTCGGTGACGCTGGGCGAGGGGGGGTTCCGTCACACCGCGCGATTCGCCGACGGCGATGAAGTGCGCAAAGCCGTCGATCTGACCGGATGGAACGAGTACCACATCGTCGCGATCGATGACCAGATCATCCTTAGCATCAACGGTCAGGTGACGGCCATCGTGACCGACAAGGATCCGGCCGGCCAGGATCTCTCCGGACTTCTCGCCCTTCAGCTTCATGGCGGTCCGCCGATGAAGGTGGAGTTCAAGGACATTGAGCTTAAGCGCTTGCCGCTGGTGGGGATGAAGAAGGTGGTGCTGGTCGCCGGTCGTGAGAGCCACGGCCACGGGGCGCACGAGCACAAGGCCGGTTGCATGTTGCTGGCGAAATCGCTCAATGAGAGCGGGCTGAACCTCCGCGCGGTGGTCTACACGGGCGGTTGGCCAAGCGATCCGACGGCCTACGACAACGCCGACGCGGTGGTGTTCTACTGCGACGGGGGCGGGGGGCATTACGTCAACCCGCACGTGGGGGAGTTCCGCAAGGTGATGGATCGCGGGGTCGGGCTGGCCTGCCTGCACTACGGCGTGGAGGTGCCCAAGGGACCGTCGGGCGAGGCGTTTCTGGATTGGATCGGCGGATACTTCGAGACGCACTGGTCGGTCAACCCCTGGTGGACCGCGCAGTTCAACTCCCTGCCGGACCACGAGATCACGCGGGGCGTGCGGCCGTTCTCCATCCACGACGAGTGGTACTACCACATGCGCTTCCAGGAGAACATGACCGGCGTGACGCCGATTCTGACGGCCGTTCCACCGGCCAGCACGCTCGAGCGTCCCGACGGGCCGCACAGCGGCAATCCGCACGTG
>JBGTFI010000628.1:0-4374 GCA_041747335.1 Phycisphaeraceae bacterium
GGCCCAACAGGGCGGCGGAAGCCGGCTCGGGCAGGTGCGCGGAGGCGCCCTCGCCGACGGCGGCCTCGAAGTACGCCACGTCGAATGCGTCGAGGACGCCGTCGCCGTTGAAGTCCGCCCACATGTCCGGGTCGATGCCGATCAGATCCGCGTAGGCGCGCCTGTCCGCAAGCGCCATCTCGAGGAAGGTTACATCAAAGGCATCGACGAGGCTGTCGCCGTTCATGTCGCCGAGGATGCAGGCGAACGTCAGGAACATGAGCTGCTGGGAGTTGGACAATCGATCCAGTTCCACACCGTCCGCGACCAGGACCAGATCGACCTCGACCGTGTCATAGATCGGCGGCGCGGTGAGCAGGAACTGGAATGTGGCCTGAATCGCCTCCTCATCAGGGTTGAACGGCCCGACGATCGGCTCGGAGAAGAACTCCCAGCCCCCCAGGTCGCCCTCCACCTCCAGCCGAAGCTGTGAGATGTTGGCCGCGCCGTGCATGATGGCGCTCTGAATGAGCGTGGCCAGGAACTCGGAGTTGCCCACCGGAGCGTTGTTGAGCGTCAGCCCGCCGACGGCGCCGGTGATCGTCGAGGCCTGGGGCAACCCTGAGGCCTTGGGGCCGGGGGCGTCGATTCCCGTCAACGCCTGGAACGGGTTGAAGGCGTAGACCTCGACGCCCTCCTCGAAGAGTGAACCGATGGTGTCCTCAAGGGTCGGGTACGGGCTGAACCCTTCAAAACCGGGGGAGTCGCCGAACCAGATGACCAGCTTCTGCCGATCGGGTTTGCCGCCAAGCCCTTCCCAGTCGAATCCGACGTTGTGAAGCGCGGCGAGGTTCTGCTCGGCCTCCCCCCCGCCGCCGCCGAGCGTGAGGTTCTGGATGCCGTTGACGATATCTCCCAGGTCGTTGGTGAAGTCCTGCTTCAGCCCGTACCCGCGCGAATCGTAGGGTTGCCCGTCCCCGAAGTCCTTGTAGTCGGCGACGGCGAAGCGCACGTCGAGGCTGTCATGCCCCAGCAGTGAGCGAGCGGCGACGGCCATGGCCGTGCGGATCGGCTGAATGAACTGCTCCATGGACGAGGTGGTGTCGGTGAGGAACAGCACGTCCACCCCCCCCGCCGGGGTGAAGGGGATCATGACCTCGACGTTGACCAACCCCTCGGTGGACTGGTTGGCGAGAATCTCAAACGCCAGCGGCGAAGGGGACGTTCCGGTGATCCGGCCGGTGATCTGCGCACCGACCGCCGCCGGACGGAAAGTGACCGCCGCCGTGAAGAGCAATATTAAAGCCGCAACCCTCATCGCCACTTTCTCCAGTCGATGGTCCACGCCCAAGTCTGATGGGCCACGAGGTGTCCAAAACCCATTATACCCTGTAGAGACCGGACTTGGCGCGGAGCGGCAGGCCGAAATCGCGGCGAAGCAAGCGAGGGATTGGGAATGGGTTGGGTGTTGCATGGGTGTCACCGGGACTTTCCCGGGGGGTCTGGTGTCCAAAGCGATAAGCGGGGATCACACAGAACTTGCGTCAGATTGGTGAGAATGCCTCATGCGGGGGATCGACGTGGACGTACAATGGTCCCTGCGGGAATTGCGCACAACACACAAGACTCTCCTTTCTCTTGACGCGGGAACTCATGGCCGACCCATCGAGTCACACCGTCGTGCTTCAGCGCCAGCTCGATGAGATCCGCGCCGGCGACGCCGCCGCGGCCGATGCACTCATGCGCCATGCCTACGAGCGCCTGCGCAAACTTACCCGAAGAATGCTCGCCAACTACCCTGCGGTCCACCGTTGGGAACAGACCGATGACGTACTCCAGAACGCCGCGATTCGGCTGGATCGGTCTGTCCGAGAGGTCAAGCCCGATTCGGTGCGGGCGTTCTTCGGTCTGGCGGCGCTACAGATCCGCCGGGTGCTGATCGACCTGGCGCGTCATCACGGCGGACCGGAGGGTCGCGGGGCGCACCACGCCACGGTCGGGGCCGGGGGAGCCGGGGCAGACGAGGCGCGGGGGGACTTCTTCAATCGACAGCCCGGCGAAGCGGACGACGGGTTGACGCTCATGCAGTGGTGTGAGTTCCACGAGGCTGCGGGGAACCTGCCGGATGACGAACGCGAGGTGTTCGATCAGGTCTGGTATCACGGGCTGTCGCAGGGGGAGGCGGCGCAAGTGCTGGGCGTTTCGCTTCGAACGGTCAACCGGCGCTGGCAGTCGGCGAGGGTGAAGCTGTATGAGGCGCTGCGCGGGGAGTCGCCGAACGAGCGTTGAGTGTTGTGAGTTGTGGGTTGTGGGTTGTGGGTTGTGGGTTGAGGGTTGAGGGATTCTTGGGGTAGAGGCAGGTGTTGGGGATCGGGGAGGGATGAGGTAGGCTCAGGATCATGGACCGTGAGGAGCGGATCTTCGAGATTCTCGATCAGTGGGAGCGGTCGCGCGAAGCGGGCAGGGCCGTCACGCTCGAGGAACTGTGCGCATCGTGTCCGGACCTGCTCGACGAGGTGACGCGACGGGCGCAGGCCCTTCAATTCGTCGCGGACCTGGACGCGCCGGAAGGTGGATCGGACCCCACCGACACGGACGTGATCGGCAACTTCAGCACGATCGCCTCCGGCCCGCCGGGCGCCGCGGCGATCCGCCCGAGCGGGTTTCTCAGCGACACGCCCACCCACATCGGACCGTACCGCGTGCTGGAGGTGCTGGGCGAAGGTGGATGCGGGGTGGTCTACCTGGCCGAGCGGCAAAAGCCCATCCGCCGGCTGGTGGCGCTCAAGATCATCAAGCCGGGGATGGACTCCAAGCCCATCGTCGCGCGATTCGGAGCCGAGCGGCAGGCCCTGGCGATGATGAGCCATCCGCACGTGGCGCAGGTGTTCGATGCGGGCGTGACGGAGCTGGGCCGGCCGTACTTCGCGATGGAGTACGTCCGCGGCATGCCCATCACACGGTTCTGCGAGAAGCAGAAGCTGGGGCTTGAGGAACGCCTGCGCCTGTTCGTGCAGGTCTGCGCCGCGGTGCAGCACGCGCATCAGAAAGGCATCATCCACCGCGACCTCAAACCCTCGAACATTCTGGTCTACATGCAGGACGATCACCCGGTGCCCAAGGTGATCGACTTCGGCGTGGCCAAGGCGGTGAGTCAGCCGCTCACCGATCAAACCCTGCACACGATGGTCGGGCAGGTGATCGGGACGCTCGAATACATGAGTCCCGAGCAGCTCGAGGGTGGGGAGATGGACATCGACACGCGCACGGACATCTACGCGCTGGGCGTGGTGCTGTACGAGCTGCTGACCGGGATGCTCCCCTTCGAACCGCGCGACCTGCGCGAGCGCGGGATCGCGCACGCCCGCCGGGTGATCCGAGAACACAACGCCCATGCCCCCAGCCGGCGCATCGCGGACTCCACCCCCTCGCTAATGGACGGGTCCGGCAGGCAGCCGGCGCCGATTCCCGGGCTGGAAGGTCTGTTGCGCGGCGACCTCGACTGGATCACCCTGCGCGCGATCGCGAAGGATCGCGGCGAGCGCTACGCCTCGGCCGCGGAGCTTGGGGCCGATGTCGAACGACACCTTCGCGATGAACCGGTCCTCGCCGGACCGCCCAGCACCGTCTATCGCCTGCGCAAGTTCGTCCGCAAGCACCGTGTTCCGGTGGTGATCGGCGCGGCCGCGACGGTGATTGTAACCGTGACGACCCTCATCGCCCTGACCCTGACGACGCTGGCCATGCTGCGCTCGCAGCGCGCGGCGCGGGATGCGCAGGAGGCGCTTTATGTGAATCAGCTCACCACCGCACGGGATGAACTTGCGCGGGGCGACGTTCAACGGGCGCGGGAACAGCTGACGGCCTGCCCTGAGGAGCTTCGCGGGTGGGAATGGCGGCGGGTGCTCCACCTGGCCGACCGATCGCTGGCGACATTCCGGGGGCATCGCGGCGCGGTGACGGCGCTGGCGGAGATCGAGCAGCCCGGAGACGGATGGGCGATCGTCTCGGGCAGCGCGGGGGGCGATGTGATGCTCTGGCGAGAGGCAGACGGCGAACGCGGTACGCGCCTTGCGCCCGAGGGACTCGGCGTGTTGGCGGCGCTTATGGTGGATCGTGCCGGGGGGGTGCTCTGGGCCGGGAGCGGGGAAGAAATGCACCGATGGGACGTCGACTCCGGGCGCTGGGTGGGCAAACAGATCATGCACATGAGCCCTCCCCTGGCGTTCGCCCCGGACATTTCTCGGATCGCCCACGTGAAGGTGGTCACGAGGGACGAACTGATCATCCGCTCGCTTGAACACGGGCGGACCCTTCAGTCACAAAATATGTCGGGGGAGTCGGTCACGTCCCTGTCGTTCGCCGCGCAGGGATCGGCGCTGGTCATCGGCGACG
>JBGTFI010000629.1:0-7212 GCA_041747335.1 Phycisphaeraceae bacterium
GCGGTGGCGTTCAGCTCCGGCCCGCAGCTCTTCACCAACGTCGGCGGCGAGATGCAGCTCGTGGCGCGGGCGGGCAACCCGGCCCCGGGCGCGGGGGAGGATGTCATCTTCGATCAGACGCTCAACAACATCTTCTCCTTCGAGATGAACAGCCAGGGACAGATCGCCTTCGCGGCACGCCTCAGCGGGCCTGGCATCGCCTCGGGCACGCAGAGCCTGTGGCTTTGGGATGATGGGGAATTGACCATGATCGTCCGCGATGGGCAGGTGGTCGATCTTGATCCGGATCCGGATGTCGAGCTTCTGCGGGCAGTCAGCCTGGGCGCTATCCGCCTGGGGGCCAGCGGCGGACAGGAGGGCGAGCCGAGCTGGTTCAACGATCGCGGTGAACTGGTCTTCATCATGAACACCTCCGACCTCGCCGTCCGCGGGGGCATCTTCATCGCCCACGTCGAAGGGAATCCAATCCTGTCGGGTGACCTCAACGGCGATGGGGTGCTCGATGCGTTTGATGTCGCGCCATTCGAGCTGGCGCTGGCCGATCGCACCGCGTTTCTGGCCGCGTATCCGGGGGTTGACCCTGATCTTGTCGGGGATGTCAATGGGGATGGCGTGCTGGACGCGTTCGATGTGGCGGCGTTCGAGGCGCTGCTGGCTGAGGGTGGGAGCGTGCCGGAACCCGGAGTGGCAACCCTGTTGGGCTTGGGATGGTTATCGCTCATGGGCAGGCGACGGTGAAACGATCATAAACGAGGAGGAGTTTCGCGGCCTCAATCCACCCCGGCCGCTACCTTCGCTCGCGTCGCAGCACGATCAACTTGCCGGTGTAGACGGCCTCGAAATCCCGACGCAGGTAGTACATCGGGCCAAGCTCCGGATCCATCACCATCACCCCGAACTGGTCCCTGCCGGTGAGAACCACCATGTGCTGTCGGGTCGGTTCGAACTTCAGGGGCGTGATCATCGGCATGGGAAGCCGGGCAAGCTCGTCATAAGTCGGTTCGAGGAGCTGGGGGGTGACCGGGAGGTGGCCGATGCGCTGCTCCAACCCATGCAGGGCGCGAATGAGGGTGGACCCGGTTCCGGGGCGGGTGGAGGTGAGGGTGGCCATCTCCGCCTCGCTGGTGGGGATGCCAATGCGGGTGAGGGCGGTGGCGCAGGCAGCCGGAACGCACGAAAACTCCTGCGATTGTCGCGTGCCCTGCGGGGAGATGGTGGTGGCGAAGCCGACTGCCGGGGTGGTCTGGACCATCCACATCCCGCCCTGGAGGAAGTATATTCCGCCCATCAGCGTCGCCAGCACGACCACGCGCCGCTGGCGGGCGATTTCGCTTCGGCGCCACGCCAACCCGACGACGAACATGAAGGGGGGAACCGCCGCGACCCCTTCCACCTGGCTCAGAACCCCCACGGGAATGAGCTGCACCGCCAGGGATGGGTTTCGCAACAGCCACGCCCAGATGCCCAGCATCGCAAGCGTCAGCGCCAGCCCGGTCACCCATGTGGCGCGCGGCCCCTGGGCGAAGCGATGCCCCAGGCACCAGCACCCCACCGACAACCCGGCCATGAACACAAACCATCCAGCGGACGCCGCCATCGACAGGCCTCCAGGAAGTGGGCCGCGGGAACGCGGCGGAAACGTGGTCCGGTGCAGTGGCCGGGGGAGGGGCGCCGGCCGCCCGTACGGAGTAGATTTCGGCGGAACTAGGGGTCGGCTTGGGTTTGGAGAGGAGAGTTGAGTGATTTTGAGGCGGGGTGGGGGGACTGGGTGGGGCAGGGGTTGGAGGGGTGGGGCACGGTCGCGGCGGCCACGCACGGGGAGGCAGGGGGGCGCCTGGCGGGCGACAGAGATTTTCAGAGGAAGGGTTGGTTCACCGGGGGGGGGGAGTATCATGGAAGGTGGGACGTCGAGGTCTTGTCCGCGCCTTCCATCGGGATGTTGGGCAGTCGATGGGGAGGCCGCCCATGTCGCGAGAGTGTTTTGCGTGTGAGACTGTTGGGAAGAGTGGGCTTTTCGTGCAGGAGGAAGAAACCAATGAGGAATCGAGAGAGGCTGATCCGGACCGTACTGGTCATGGCGGCGATGGTGGGGATGTGCATCCATTTCGGGGGCGGGCATGAGGCCGGGGCGCTGACCATCTTCGACGACGGGCAGACGCACGTGATCAGTGGTCCGCTGAATGATGATGTCGAGGTGAGGTCATCGTTCCTCGGTACATCGACGGCCCTGCTCCTCGTAGGAGACGGCGTCATCAACGGTCGCGTGTCCCTTTTGGGCAATTCGACCTTTCAGACATTGAACCTGACGCCCAAAGTTCTGCTCACGGACGGAGAGCACCATCTGAGAAACCTTGACATCTTTGGGACATCGTCGGCGACGCTCAACGGCGCGCAGGTCAGCGGAACCACGACGGTCACCGAAGGCGCCAGCCTTGAAGCGATGAACAGTGGGTTCGGCACGGACTTCCAGCACGGCGGGATCGTAAGCGGTGGACTCGTCGTTCGCGGGAACGCTCAGGCCCTGATTTCCGGAGGCAAGGCGATCGACGCGTCAGCTTCAGGCCAGTCGATGCTCACGTTGCGCGACAATGCCGGTGTGGTCGACACCCTCTCCGGGTCGGACTCGGCACAGCTTCACGTGGAGAGCGGATCGCTGGGGGCTGAGTTCAATCTCTCTTCGTCGGGGCTGCGCTTGAGCGACATGGCCATCCTGCACATTGACGGCTCGCAGACCGCGGTGACCTGGGGGGAGTTCCCACCGACACTGAATGACGATTCGGTCATGAACGTCATCAATCCGGGCGACTGGACCATTGTGATCGGTTTCGGGGCCCATACGCCCACGATGAGGGTTCATGGAGCGAATCTGAAGCTCAACGGCGTTCCATTCACCGAACCGGTGCTGGTGACGTTCGACACCGCGAGTGATGGAGCGGCGCCGTTCCTGGACATCACCGGCCCATCGGTCGCCGACGGAACGGGCGCCTTGAGAATCCAGCCCGACTTTCCCAGTGACGAGGGGATGTTCTTCGACAGCAGCGTTCTGCTGGTGCCGGTGCCCGAGCCGGGGATCGGCGTGGTGTTGGGTGGGATGATCCTGCTGGCGTCGGCGCGGCGAGAAAGGTTTTGATCGGGCGTACGGTCCAGTCAGAGTATGCGGCCGACCGTTACGGCCGCGAGTGACCGCACCTCGTGCGAGCCCCTCCATCCTGTTACGACGGGTGAGAGATGTCATTATGAACCTGTCCGGTTGAGATGCGCCGGCTGCATCGTAAATCTTTTTAGATACTACATTTGCATCCAAGAACAACCGTTTTCGATTTCAGGTCGCTCGGCCGGGGCTTTCCGTCGGACCGCTTCCTGCTTGCCCACGGGGGGTGATGGACGTAGGCTGAGGGCTGTTCGCCAGGGGTGCCGTCGCGCCTGTTGCGTCGGCTGAGAACATACCCTTGGAACCTGATCCGGCTTGCACCGGCGTAGGGAAGGCGAGCGAGATGGCCGCGGCGGTTGAATTCCAGCATTGGCTTTGCAGGGGGAAACCTCAGGGCGCCATGTCCGCCCAGGCGAGATTCGCCCGTGGCGAACCCTCGTCCTCGTGGGCATGGTGTGTTCGGTATCGCTCTATTACCTCAACCATCGCTCTGGTCGCCATGCGCAAGAGGCTGCTTGAGTGTGTGACAATCAACTTGAGCGCCCGGCGGCCACATGCCCACGCTGCGCGAGGGCATGGCACCCAGTCTGGGCGGGCTTTGTGTCTGAAAGGACTATGAAAATGCTCTCTCCGCGTTCGAACGGTCACGATGAAGCGCGTTACGGCCGATACCTGCTGCCGCCCGTCGGCGACAACCCGGCCAGTCACGGTGAAGGGACGAATCCCGGCAGCTTCGCCCGGCCGGGGGGAGTTGGTACGCCGTATGCCTTCACCTCCCCCGACACACCCGGCATGCCCGCGCCGAGCGACAAGACTGCGTGGGACTTTCTGCCCCCGGAATGGGCGGGCGGAAAGCCCCCGGCGGGTTTCACGGCTTCGACGCAGCTTGAGTATGCGCGCCTGGGGGTCATCACGGAGCAAATGAAGCGCGTGGCCGAGCGCGAGAAGCACCTCACCGCTGAGCAGGTGCGCGATGAGGTCGCGGTGGGGCGGATGGTGATCCCCGCGAACAAGGTGCATCTGGGTTATCAGCTTGATCCGATGGCCATCGGCCGGGCCTCGCATACGAAGGTCAACGCCAACATGGGGGCATCGCCGGTCTCTTCGGGGACGCAGGAGGAGGTCGAGAAGCTCCGCTGGGCCGAGCGCTGGGGCGCGGACACGGTGATGGACCTTTCCACCGGCGGGGACCTTGATGCCTGCCGCGAGGCGATGATCCGCCACGCCCGCGTGCCCATCGGGACGGTGCCGATCTACTCGATGATCCTCGGAAGGAAGATCGAGGACCTGACGTATGACATGATCCTCGAATCGCTGGAGCACCAAGCGAAACAGGGGGTGGATTACTTCACGATCCACGCGGGGGTGAAGCGCGCTCACCTCAAGTACGTGCGCAAGCGGCTGATCGGGATCGTCTCGCGCGGGGGGAGCCTGCTGGCCAAGTGGATGCTCCACCACAACAAAGAGAACCCGATGTACGACCTGTGGGACGACATCTGCGCGATCATGCGGAGGTACGATGTCACGTTCTCGATCGGCGACGGTCTGCGACCGGGCGGGCTGGCGGACGCGACGGACGAGGCGCAGCTTCGCGAGCTTGAGACGCTCGGGGAGCTGACGGAGCGCGCCTGGGCGAACGGGGTGCAGGTGATGATCGAGGGGCCGGGGCACGTGCCGTTCGACCAGATCGAATACAATATGAAGCTCGAGCGGCGCATCTGTCACGGCGCGCCGTTCTATGTGCTCGGGCCGCTGGTGACGGATGTTTTTCCGGGGTACGACCACATTACAAGCTGCATCGGGGCGACGGCGGCGGCCTACCACGGGGCGTCGATGCTGTGCTACGTGACGCCCAAGGAGCACCTTGGGCTGCCGAAGAAGGATGATGTCAAGCAGGGGTGCATCGCGTACAGGATCGCGGCGCACGCGGCGGATGTGGCCCTGGGGATCCCCGGCTCGCGCGACTGGGATGATGAGCTGACCAAAGCCCGGGCGGCGCTCAACTGGCAGAAGCACTTCGATCTGTCGTTCGATCCGGACACAGCCCGCGCGTACCACGATGAAGACCTGGATGTGGACACCGACTTCTGCGCCATGTGCGGGCACGACTGGTGCTCGGTGCGCATCAGCAAGGAGATCACGGACTTTCTCTCGGGCAAGGATGACAACTTCGCGTGGGACAAGCCCAGGGTTTCGGCGGCGCTGACGGCCGAGCAGCGCGAGATCCTGGAGAAACGCGGGGTGCTCAGCCCGGCGGAGATTCACCGCCTGGCATCGAAGACAAAACAGGCCGTGGGCGCGGGCAAGGGGGCCAAGGCATCCTGCCACAGCGATGTGTCGGGGGATGAGGAGGCGCGGCGGGTGCAGGAGGAGCGGCTGGTGCAAGTGGACGTGCGGCCGGCGCTTGGACTGAGCAAGCATGATTCCGTCATCTGATTGGGGGGAGTGTGATTTGGATGAAGACATTACGAAATCTCCGTTCGTGCGAGAAGGTCGGGCGCTCCATGAATGGTTGCCTGACCTGATTTCGCCAGATTCCGCAATCAGGCAGCACGCGGGTGATGCGCTGGCGGCGATGTTCTTCGGCGTTCCAACCGTCCACACGGATATCGAGGGGGTGGACTGGTCCAAGGCTGACGGGGACGAGCAGCAGAAGCGCTGGTACGCCGAGGTGAGGCGGGCTGTTGAACGACCCGATTTTCCCCGGCGGTTGTTCCTGGTGGGACTCGCGGCGCGCATCCTTGGCGCACAGGATGAGTACATGCGTCAATGGTGTGCGGCGGATGTGCAATTCGACCGCGTTCTTGACCGAATATCGAAACGCCTCGATGCGGAAGGGCCGGATCGCCACGAAGAGCATCTGCGCCGACTGGCACGGGCATTCTGCGCGAGTATCGAGCGCTCTTGTGATCCCTCACAGACCGCCGAAGCCTTTACCTTCGCGGGTATGGTGCCGCAATGGATCTTCCCGGCGATCGGACCGACGATTCTGGATGCCCCGGAAGCGCTGTGGATGCTCATCGAGTCAGACAGCCATGCGCTGCTTGCGTATGAATCGCTGCGGGCAGTGGGTCCACCGGCGGCGCCGATGTTCCTTGACCACATGATCGATCAATTCAAACGGTCGAAAGTGGATGGATGCTCCGCGGGGGACGCCACGACGCTTGCCATCGTCGGGCGCGGGAATGTGCAGCTTATCGAACTGCTCCTCGATGCGATACAGAACTGGCCGACGAGCGGTACCCGGGCGGCGGCGTGGACGCTTCAGGAGATGGGCGAATCCGTCCGCGCGCATCCTCAGGCCTTGTCCGTGTTGCTAGGGTTGACGTCGTCGGGGGAGGGACAACGCCGCGCAGCGGCCGCCATGGCGCTTGGCGGGGTTGCGAGAGGCATTGATGACGCGATCGAGTCGCTCCTGCGGTTGACGCACGATACGCACCCGGATGAAGAAGGGCACAATGGCCACATCGTGGTGGGCAACGCGATTTCCGCCCTCGGTAAAATCGGACGCAGGCCGGATCTGGTCGTGCCTCGGCTGATCGAACTTTTTGACACTTACGTGGAGTTCGATCCGGACGAGGAATACGGCGGCCGCAACAGCCGTATTTGCGGGGCACTCCAGGAATTCGGTCACGCGGCCGCGCCCGCCATACCGCGCCTTATCGCACACCTTGAGAGTGCGCTGAGCCACAATCCTGAGGACTGGTTCGAGCAGGATGTCGTGAAGTTGCTGGCAACTTTCGGCCCGACCGCGATCGATGCGGTGCCAGTGCTTGAACGTACGGACAGGATGCTGGTGGAATGGAACCGACAGCAGGAACTCGATTTCGATGAAGATGAAGATGAAGACTCGGTGAACGGCGTCCGCGAGGCCGACGAGTCGAACCGGGATGAGGAGTCCCCCATTCGTAAGGCAATACCACTACTGTCCGGTTAAACTTCGACGCCATCGACGCAAGGCACAGAATATCACGTACTTACGCTCCATGACGACCGTTTTCGATTTCAACTCGCTCCGCCGTTTCGGGCATGATCCTGCCAACTCCAGTTGGAAGGGGCAG
>JBGTFI010000630.1:0-2700 GCA_041747335.1 Phycisphaeraceae bacterium
GCCGCCCCAGTTCCAAGGCCGCTGGGGCGGCGCAAAGCCTCTGCCCCAGCCACCCCATCCTTTATTCGGAGGCATAGGCGCTAGCCCTGCGGGATTCGCAACACGGCGAGACGACAGCCCGTCAACCGGATATGATGAAGAAGGTTTAGGCCGCGTGCCCGAGCGGACAAAGGGAGCGGATTGCAAATCCGTTGTGCTTGCACATCGTGGGTTCGAATCCCACCGCGGCCTTTGGGGATGTCATGCCGGGGGAACTCACGCCGCCAGTCGCAGGCCGTGTTCCCGCTGCGCAACGGTCTTTTCGACGAGGTCTATGAACCGCTCGGCGGTGCGCTGCCAGGTGTAGCCGGTCAGGCGGGCGGCGCCGCGCCGGACCAGCTCCTCACGCAGGCGCTGTTCCGCCATGAGCTTGCCCAACCCCCGGGCGATCGAGCACAGATCGTGGGGGTCCACCAGCAGCGCCGCGTCCCCGGCCACTTCCGGAAGCGACGTGACGTGGCTGGTCAGCACCGCGGCGCGGGTGGCCCAGGCATCGAGGATCGGCAGGCCGAAGCCCTCGGCCTTGCTCGGGTAAGCCAGAATCCCCGCCGCGGAAAAGAGCGCCGCCAGATCCTCCTGCGGCGCGTAGGCGTGCAGCATGACGCGGTCGCGGCAACCGAGCGTGCCGAGCTGCGCATCGAGCTCTTCCATCCATGCGGGATCGTCGATGCCGATCACCAGGAGCTTCCAGCGGCTCCGCACGATCGGCGCCACGGCAGAGAACGCTCGAATGAGCGCCTGGGTGTTCTTGCGCGGATCGGTCGCGCCCAGGTGGAGGATGAACGGTTCGGTCGCTCCGTACTTCGCGCAAACCCGCGACCGTCCCTCGCCGGGCGCCATGTATTTCACGCTCGAATCGGCCGCCCAGGGAATGACCGTGACCTGCCCGTCGCCGGCGTTGAACCGCTTGCGCAGCAGCGAAGCGGTGTAGGCGCTGGGGGTGATGATCGGCGACCGGGAGCGCACCGCGTGCTCGACGCTCTGGCGGAAGCGATGGGCATCGAAGACGGTCGATTCCATCGGCAGCAGGTCGTGAACGGTCAGCGCCAGGGGCGTGGGGTTCCAGGTCGGACAGGTGTTGGCCGGGCAGTGCAGGAGGTCCACCCCGTCGCGCCAGGCGGCGAGCGGGAGGCGCCAGCGCTCCCAAGCATGAAAGCGGTCGCCGGGCAGGTCCACCAGTTTCGCCTGATAGCCCGGCCCACCGAACGTGTCGAGCGTGGTGCGCTCGCGGCAATACCCGATCACCCGCCATCCCGGCCGGAGGCGAAGCACGTTCTCATAGAGGTCCGCGAGGTTCTTGCCCGTGCCGCGCCGCTCGTGGCGATGCAGGGCCCGCGCATCAAGCCCGATCGTCAGTGTCTGATCGAAGAACAAACTCATGTCGCCACTTTCCCGCTTCCGCACGCTCACGCCGCGGCGCTTCCCACAACATTCTGATCCGTCCGCGCCACCACCGTCAGCGGCACATCATGTCCGCGCGCCACACGCAACTGGCGGACGATCGCATCGCACGCGTGCGCGGGGCTGATCGCCTCAAGGCATCCATCGCCCTCATCGCACACCCGCTTGTAGCACGGGCCGCACGGTACGCGCGCGATGAGCTTCTCGCCCAGCCCGAAGAGATCGATCTCCTGCTCGCACGTCGGCCCGAAGGCCACGACCACCCGCCGCCGACGGGCGATGGCCGCGTGCATGGCCATGGTGTCGCCCGTGAAGAGCACATCACAGGCATCGACCAGCGCGACGAACGACTGCTCGTCATTGTCGTGCCCGGTGTGGATCGTCCAGGGGAACTGGGCGAGCAGACGGTCCATCACCGCCTTCTCCTCGCGCCCGCCCAGCAGCAGGACCTGCGCCTCGGGCTGTCGTTCCCGCAGCTCTCGGATCACCTGCCCGATGCGGTCGGCCGGCCACATCTTGTTGGCGAAGGCGGTTCCCGCGCCTACGTTCACCCCGATGGTCGGCGCAACCGGCGACCATGCCCAGCGTCTGAGCCGCGCGCGGACGGAAGCGATCGTCGCATCATCAAGAGGCAGCTCATACCGCTGCCCGCGATACCGCCACCCCAGCGACTCGTACACCAGGCGCGGATACGAGGCGCGATTGCGTCGGAACTTCAGTTCGTCGCTCAGCCCCAGCTCCATGTACCGCACCGCCTCGCGGTTGAGGGGCGCGGGCGTGCCCAGGGCGCTCAGACCGATCCCGCGCTTGTCGTCACTGGTGAGCGCCATCGCCAGGGCGCAAGGCTCAGGCTCCTTGTCGAGCGAAAGGACCAGGTCGAAGCGCTCGGCCGCGAGGCGCAGCGATGTCATGGGGTCGAAGGGGAGGATGCGATCGATCTGATGATGCCCCGCCAGAAGCGCTCCCGCGCGCGGGCTCGTGACCCAGGTGATCCGCCCGTGGGGATACCGGGCGCGAAGCTCAGGAAGAATGCACAGGGTGCGTAGGACATCCCCCAGCGCGCCGAGCTTGATGACGCAGAGATTGTGCGTATACGGCTGATACGCGCCGCAACCGTTGCACAGACGGTTCTGCGCGCACGGCCGATCGCCCCGGTAATGCCGGCAGTCGTATTTTATACTCGCGGTGTCGACGATCATCTGCATCCATCCAACCATGGGACCGATTCACGCCGCCCACCTGGCCGCGGCGCCCTCGACC
>JBGTFI010000631.1:0-1773 GCA_041747335.1 Phycisphaeraceae bacterium
CCCGCCCTTGGCGCGCACCCGGTGGCCGAGGTTGCCCATCTCGTATTCGGTGCCGGTGTTGGTCGGCAGCTCCGTGGCGTCGAGCGCGAATCCGGTATTGTACGGGCTGGAGGTGAAGCGCACGTCGTCGAAGATGAAGAACTCGGCCTCCGGGCCGACGTATACGGTGTCGCCGATCTTGGCCTGCTTGAGATAGGCTTCGGCCTTCTTGGCGGTCATGCGCGGGTCGCGGTCATAGGCCTCGCCGGTGCCTGGATCGAGCACGTCGCAGAACAGGACGCCGGTCGACTGGGCATAGAACGGGTCGGTGTGGAACGAGGTCGGGTCCGGCATCAGCGTCATGTCGGACTCGTTGATCGCCTTCCAGCCGGCGATGGACGAGCCGTCGAACATCAGGCCCTCGGCAAAGCTGTCGTCGTCGATCAGCGACACGTCCATGGTGACGTGCTGCAGTTTGCCGCGCGGGTCGGTGAAGCGCAGGTCGACGAACTTTACGTCCTTGTCCTTGAGCGTCTTGATTACGGTTTCGGGAGTCATTTCGGCAGCCATTTTGGTCCTCGTTGCACTTTAGGGTTTCGTCCTGAATTCAGGCGCGCGCACTGTCGCGGCGCCGGCGAGCGGTCAAAGGGCGTCTCCGCCGGTTTCCCCGGTGCGGATGCGGACCGCCTGTTCGATGTTGGAGATGAAGATCTTGCCGTCGCCGATGCGGCCGGTTCGGGCGGCGGCCTGGATGGCCTCGACGGCCTTGTCGACCAGTTCGTCGGCGAGCACCACTTCCTCCTTCACCTTGGGCAGGAAGTCGACGACGTACTCCGCGCCGCGGTAGAGTTCGGTGTGGCCCTTCTGGCGCCCGAAGCCCTTGGCCTCGGTGACGGTGATGCCCTGGAGCCCCACCTCCTGCAGCGCCTCCTTGACCTCGTCGAGCTTGAACGGCTTGATGATCGCCTCGATTTTCTTCACTGGCATCCCTCTTGGTCGGACACGGCTCACGGATGCACGGCCTGACGATGCGCCCGGCGTTGCAGCCCCACGCTTCGCAAGCCCCGTGCCAACCCGCGGTCGCGGGGGAAACGCATGCGGGAGCAAGGGGTTGGGGTCACGGTGCGGAGCCCGGGGTGAAACTGCGCTGCCTGCTTGTTGAGCAGTGTGCCCATGGATTGGGCAGGGGCTGGGTCGGGCACGAAGGTGGGGCGCCGGCGCGAGCGGCCCCCCACCCTCGGCCCCTCCCCCCGAAGGGGAGGGGAGCGGGACTCCTCTCGCACCCGTGTCATCCCGGCCGAGCGAGCGGCAGCGAGGGAGAGCGGGGACCTCGTTGGGGCTTTCATACCAGCGGTCCCTGCCAATGGCCATCGTCATTGCCGGGCCTGACCCGGCAATCCATTCCGTCGACATATCAATTGGTTGGTGCGGCGGAATGGATGCCCGGCTCAAGGCCGGGCATGACGGGTGTGAGTTGATTTCGAAGGTTGCTGGTATCATTGGGGTGTTCGCCGGTTGCAGATCCCGGATCGGGCCTTGCGGCCCGTCCGGGATGACACGAGGGTGGAGTGGGGGCGTGCGGAATTGGCCGCCCGGGATGCGGGACGGTCGAGAGCGAGGGTTCGTGCGGGCGCTTGGGCGACCTGCACTTAGAATAAAACCAGGCGACCAGGCGCCCGCACCGGTGTTCTTACGGGCCAGGGCCTCGCACTCTCCACCTCCTGCCCCGTTGTTGCTGTTTGGGGCTTAGAGCCGCGGATAGCAGGCACTCGCATTTGAGGATCCCTCCTGCAG
>JBGTFI010000632.1:0-1869 GCA_041747335.1 Phycisphaeraceae bacterium
CACAGCATCACCGCCAACCCGCCCTTGGCGTCCGCGACGCCCGGCCCGCGCAGCACCCCGCCCTTCACTTCCCGCACTTCCTGAAACGGATGCTCCGGCCCGAAGACGGTGTCGTAGTGAATCCCCAGAAACACCCGCCGCGCTGCTTCCGGGCGTTTGACCACCTCGATCGCCGTTCCCAGAGGCGCGGCCGAGACCTCCCCGCGCTCATCCACCCGCTCATAGGGCGGAAGCTCGATGCGCTCAAGCGCCCCGCCCAGCGGCGCGCATGATTCGACCAGGTCCTCCGCGAGGCGATCCAACCCCGCGCGGTGCAGGGTTCCGGTGTTGATCGCCGCCCAGCGCATGACGCGCTCGACCATGCGGGGGCGGTCCGCGTCGATGCGGGCGAAAATGTCATCATGCTCGCGAGACATCTACTGATACTTCGGCCAAGCGGGGGCGCCGGTTCATCGCGGGGACCGATAACCGTCCAGGAGGCCGCGCCGTCGGCGATGCCCGCTAGCGACTCTTCTGAAGCAGGTATTGCGTCCGGAGGATGCGCACTTTCCGCAGCGACCTGGCGTTCACCAGCTCCCGCACCGCCCGCCGCACGGGAAACCCCTGGTCCTCGCCCCAGAGGTAATCATCGCCCGTGATGAACCCCCCCGCGCGCACCTTGGCGAACGCCAGTTCAAGATCCCGCCGCACGAACTCGTACTCGTGATTCCCGTCGATGTACACCCAGTCGAAGTACCCATCTTCAAAAGACGACAGCGCGGCCTCCGAACTCTCCCGGTGCAGGAGAACATCCTGACGCCCGCCCAGATCGCGCTTCACCGCCTCGTAGATCCGGTCCATGTCCGTTTGGGATTGCGCGACCGTTCCGCCGTACATGCGATCGCTGAATTGCGGTTGAAACGCCCATGGATCGATCAGGTGAAGGCGCCTGGGATCGGTGCGCTCGAGAATGATCCTGCTGAAGTCTCCCTTCCAGACCCCGATCTCCGCGCACACCGCATGGCGGGGCATGAGGTCCACCAGCGCCTCGCGCGGATAGCGCAGCAACACCCGGTTGACCCGCCTCATCAGCCAGCGCCGGATGCTTCCCACGCGACCTCCGGGGATGTCAGCGACAGATGCTCTAAGCAAGCATAGGCGCGCCCGCGGGTCAGGGCGCACATCGCGTCTACCTGCTTTGCGACGCCTCGCGGCGCAGGTACAGCGCCCTGGGCAGCAGCGCCGCCAGATCCCGCGCCGTCATTCCCGCCGGGCCGTACTGACCTGCCCACAGATCCCCCGCCAGCCCGTGCAGGTACACCCCCAGCACCGCGGCCTCGAACCCCGACATGCCCTGGGCCATCAACCCGGCGATGCAACCGGTCAGCACGTCCCCGCTGCCCCCCACCGCCAGCGCCGCGTTGCCTGTCTCGTTGATGTAAATGCGCTCACCGTCACTCACGATCGTCCGATGCCCCTTGAGCGCCACCACCGCGCGATGCGCCCCCGCAAGCGCCGCGGCGGCGCGCGGGCGCGCATCGGCATCGACCGGATCCACATCAATCCCCACCACCTGCGCCAACCGGCGATACTCCCCTGGATGCGGCGTGAGGACGATCTCATTCTTTCGCTCGCCGGGCAGGCGCTCTCCAAGCTTCGCCAGCAGGTTCAGCCCATCGGCATCCAGCACCACCGGCCGGTCCCCCGAAAGCAGCATCCTGACCAGTTCCTCCCGATCCTCCGCCTGCCCCAACCCCGGCCCGACCGCCAGCACCGTCCGCGCCGTCCCGGCTGCCTCCTCGATCAATCTGAAGTTCGTCGAAGCATCCTCACCCAGAATAACCCCCGTCGCGCCAGGTTCGATCCCGATCGCCGTCTTGAGCACCTCCC
>JBGTFI010000633.1:0-5568 GCA_041747335.1 Phycisphaeraceae bacterium
GACCGCCCCAAACCGCGCATCGCCCCCGGCGGCGCGGAAGACTCCACCCCCGGGCTGGAAGGCCCCGGGGGCGCGCTGCCGGCGCCGGCGTGAATGCGTTGGTGGGTTGTGTGTTCTGTGTTCTGTGTTGCAGAAATGAAAAGGTTCGCCGGACAGATCCGGCGGACCTTTCTGTTATCACGTCAAACAACTGAGAACACAGAACACAGAACACAGAACAATCCTTACGCCAGTTCCCTCAGCTTCGCCACCCTTTCCGCCACGGGCGGATGGGTCATGAAGAGCTTGCTCAGTCCGCCGCCGGCGTGGGGGGTGAGGGGTTCGACGATGAACATGTGGTTCTGCGTGGGCATTTCGCCCTTAAGCGGCACGCGCGAGGAGACGGCTTCGAGCTTCTGAAGCGCCCCGATCAGCCCGAAGGGCGTTCCGGCGATGCGTGCGCCGTCGGCATCGGCGATGAACTCCCGGCTGCGGCTGATCGCCATCTGGATCAGCCCGGCCGCGATCGGGGAGATGATGAGAATCAGCAGCATGACCAGCGGGTTGCCTCCTTCGCGATTGCTTCCCCCGAACCAGAAGGCCATCCACGCGAGCGATTGAAGGGCCCCGGCGATGGTGGCCGCGACGCAACTGATGAGCGTGTCCCGGTTCTTCACGTGCGCCAGCTCATGGGCCATGACGCCTTCAAGCTCTTCGTAACTGAGCAGTTGGAGCGCCCCGCGGGTGACGGCGACGGCTGCGTGGCGCGGGTTGCGCCCGGTGGCGAAGGCGTTGGGGGCCTCCTGGGGGCAGATGTAGACCCGCGGCATGGGGAGGCTGGCGTTCTTTGCCAGGCGTTCGACCATGTGATAAAGGTCCGGGGCGCTCTGTGCGTCGACTTCCTGAGCGCGCATGGCCGCGAGCGCTATGCGGTGGCTGAAGAAGTACGCCACCACGTTGGTCATTCCGCCGAAGATGAACGCGAGAATCAGCCCCTGCTTTCCGCCGAAGTAGACACCCGCGAGCAGGATCAGCCCGAACAGGGCGCCCAGGAAGACGGCGGTCTTGACGTTGTTGACGAATCGGGTCATGGTCTCACTCCTTTGGTCGCCCGGAAGCCTCAATCCTTGCAGCGTTCGCCGCGTCGCGGCTGCTGGTGACTACGCCCCGCGGAATGCGGGGTTCGCAGCCGCGCCGGGTCGGGTAAGGATAGGCAATGGGCGTGCCACCCGCCCGGCGGATGGCGAGGCACGAGCTTTCATGATCTAAAATATGACCAGGGCATCGTTTACCGCCGCTTACGGCCAGGGCAGGGCGGCCATGCGCCATGCCGCGGCGATCATGATGGCGACGAACACCGCCCGTACCTGCCGCATTGGCAGGACGTGCGTAAGCCTCGCGCCGATCCCGCCTCCGATCCAGCACGTCGGCGCCAGCAGCAGGGCGAGCGTGAGTCCGTCAAGCCAGGTCCGCGGGGGATTGAGCCCGGCCGTGGCGACCGAGAGCGTGGCGTTTTTGTAGATCGATCCGAGCCCGGCGCTGATGCAGATGACGGCGGCGCTGTTGGCGATGCAGGACTTGAGCGGGAGCTTGAGGAGCATCTGTTGAAGCGGGACGGCCAGTGCTCCGCCCCCGATGCCCAGCAGCCCGGCCATCATGCCCATGATCCCTCCGACCAGCCCCGCGCGGGGGATGGAGATGGTTTCCGGCCGCGGGGTCGGCGCTTTGGGCCAGAGCACTTTGCGGATGTTGACGGCGGCCACGTAGACCAGAAACAGCGCCAGCAGCCGGCGCAGGCGAAGTTCGCCGGTAGGATTGCGGAACACCTCCAGGTTGCTGAGCGCCACGCCAATCAGCACAAACGCCAGGGCCGCGGGAAGCATGATCTTGAGCACGCGCCCGTCCATCGCTCCGGCCCGGTGGTGGCGCAGGGCAGCGGGAACGGAGACCGCGACGTTGGCGATCATCCCGGCCGCCTGGTAAAGATGCTGGTCCTGTCCGAGCACGATCGTCAGCCCCGGGATCATGATGATGCTCCCCCCGACGCCGAGCATCCCCCCGAGCAACCCCGCGACCAGCCCGATCCCCATGACGGCGACGACGCCCGTCCAGTCTGTGAAGGCTTCAAGCATGAAGGACGCGGTTATAACGTCGATGGGGTCTAGGGGAAAACCCCTCGCAGGGAGTAGACCTTGGCGATCTGGTCCAGCGCGGCGCAGTACGCGGCGGTGCGCATGTCGCACTTGTAGCGATGTCGGGCCAGTTGGACGCGCTGGGCGGCGGCGAACATGTGCCTCTGGAGCAGGCGGTCGACGTGTTCGAGGTCCCAGGTTTCGGCCTGGCGGTTCTGCTTCCACTCGAAGTAACTGACGGTGACGCCCCCGCAGTTGCAGAGGATCGCTGGGAGCACCGCCACGCCGTGTTCGAGGAGGTATCGCTCGGCGTGTGGGGTGGTCGGGGCGTTGGCGGCCTCGGCGACCACTTTGCAGCGAAGCTTCCGGGCGCGGTCGAGGTCCACCATCTGCTCAAGCGCCGCGGGGATGAAGACCTCCACCGGTTGGCCGTAGAACTCCTGTTCGGAGATCGCCTCGGCCTGGTCGAAGCCGGCGACGCCCCCGGTCGCGGCCACGTGTTGCGCCAGCGCCACGGCATCCAGACCGCGCTCGTGACGGATCGCTCCGCTCTGGTCCAGCACGGCGCGGAGCGTCGCGCCGCGCTCGCAGAGCAGGCGGCCGGTCCAGGAGCCGACGTTGCCGTACCCCAGAAGGCTGAAGGTCATCTTCGAGAGGTCGATCCCCAGCTCCGGCAGGAGTTCATCGAGCACGTAGACCAGGCCCTGGCCGGTGGCTTTCTCCCGGCCGAGTGAACCGCCGAACTCAAAGGGCTTGCCGGTGACGACGCTCGCGCCGGACTGGCGCTTCATGGGGTCGCTGAGGTTCATGTAGGTGTCGGCGATCCAGGCCATGACCTGCGCGTTGGTTCCCATGTCGGGGGCGGGGATGTCGTGGTCGGGGCTGATGTTGTGCATCAGGGCGCTGGTGAAGCGGCGGGTCAGGCGCATCAGTTCCTCGCGCGACAGCGCCTTGGTGTTCACCTGCACCCCGCCCTTGGCGCCGCCGAAGGGCAACCGCGCCAGGGAGCACTTCATCGTCATCAGCACGGCCAGCGACTTCACGTCGTCAAGCTGCACCGCCGGGTGGTAGCGGATGCCGCCCTTGTAAGGCCCCAGGATGTTGTTGTGCTGGACGCGGTAGCCCTTGAGGAGCTTGAAGCTTCCATCATCCATCTGCACGGGAAAGTGGACCATCAGCTCGACCTTCGGCTGGGCGAGGATCAGTTGCAGATAGTGCGGCAGTTCCATCATCCGCGCCGCGTCGAGGACGGCGTTGATGGTCTGCTGGTAGAGATCGCTCGGGTCGAAACGGAAGCCCAGCTCCGCGAGAACCGGGTGGGGCTGCGCGGCGGGGGGGGGGTCGGTGGTGATCTGTGTCTCCGCGGTCATCAAGGCGCCTCCGCGGCCGGCTTTTCGCAGGCCGGGGCATATCCTATCATCGGTTCATGATCGTCTATGCCTGTCAGGATCTCATGTTCGCAACGAAGATTCGATCGACGGCCGAGGCGCTGGGGATTCCCTCGCGTCCGGCACGCGACGTGGCGGCCCTGGAAGCGAGGCTTGAGCGGGTGGACGACGGCAGGCTCAACCTCCCGGTGACGGCGGTGATGATCGATCTAGAACTCGGCGACGCGGCGCTGGACCTGATCGCCCGCGCCAAAGCGCTCCAGGCGCAGCTCCCCGTGATCGCCTTCGGATCGCACGTCGCCGCGGCGCTCCTTCAGAGGGCGCACGACCTTGGGGCGGATTTCGTGATGGCTCGAAGCCAGTTCACCGCGACGCTTCCGGACCTGCTCAGGCGCTTCGGCGCGGAGGCGGATCCGCGAGAACCCTCCTGAGATCCACGAGCCATCCCTTGCCGCCCCGCTCGACACGCTACAATGCCGATATGCGACGTTCCGCCGGGGCGTTTCCCCTGCTGGCGTGGATTCTGGCGTTTGCCCTGGGTTCGGCTGGACCGCTCCTTGGTCAGGTCGACGAGGTGCGCCTGTCGCTTGCGCCCGCGGATCTGGGGTGGCAGGGCGTCGTGCGTCCGGGCGGGTGGATGCCCCTGCGGCTGACCTTGGAGAATCGATCCGCTCAGCCGCGCCAGGTGCGTTGCGCGTGGATCGTCCCCGATGCGGATGGCGATCGCGCCCAGCTTGAACGCGAGGTCACTCTTTCGCCCGATCGGGTTCAGACCGTCTGGCTTTACGCTCCGGTCACCTACGCCACCGCGCCGAACACCATCTGGCGGGTGCAGGTGATCGACGACGCGACCGACCGGGCGCTGGCCGTCGAGACCTTCCGCCCGCCGACGCTGCTTGAGCCCGACATCTCGATGATCGCAAGCACGTCCGCGGCCCACCTTGGGCTGGCGCCTTACGTGCGTGACACCTTCACCGGCCAGCGGGGCTTTCGCGACACCAACTGGACTCAGCACGAGGAGATCGAACTGATTCGCAGCGTCCTGCCGGATCAGCTTCCCGACCGGTGGCATGGGTACGCGGCTTTGCAGGCGTTCATCTGGACGCCCGACGTCCTCCAGCCCGACAGCGGCAGGGTGCTCCCGCAGACTCAGCGGGCCTTGCGCGACTGGATCGAGCGCGGCGGACACCTGGTGGTCGTCCTCCCGACGGAGGGCGATTCCTGGAGCGGTTCGCCGCTGGGCGCCATCCTTCCCCCGGTGCGCATGACCACCGTGCCCGAAGCTCCCGCGCCGCACTGGTTGACGGGCGGGCTGTTCCTGAGCGACCTAAAGGTCGGCATGAGGGTGTTTGAGCTTGATGCGGCCGACCGGGAGACCTCCGTGCTGCTTCGGGGTCAGGACGGCAGGGCGGTGGTGGTCGCGCGGCAGGTCGGGCTGGGGCGCGTGACGCTGGTGGGGGTCAACCTGACGGATCCAAGATTGACCGCCCAGGGTCATCCCAGCGGGAAGGTGCTGTGGAACACCATCTTCAACTGGCATGCCCAGGCGTGGATGCCCAACGTGATCGCCGACAAGCTGGACAAAGATGAGATCGTCCGGCCGGAGTTTCGCCAGGATGTGGAACTGGGCGTCTTCGCCCGCGCCCACACGAACATGCGGGAGTCCGCGGCGACGGCGGTGCTGCTGTCGATTCTGCTGTTCATCGCGTACTGGTTGGCGGCCGGTCCGGCAAGCTTCGCGTGGCTGAAGTCGCGGCAGGCGACGCACCACAGTTGGGGGGTGTTCACCGTGGTGGTGGCCCTCTTCACGCTCGTCACCTGGACGAGTGCCTACGTCCTTCGGCCGACCAACGAGCAGATCCGGCACGTGTCGGTCATCGACTTCCACGCCGCCTCCGGCGATGCGCGGGTGCGGAGCTGGCTGTCGGTGTTCGTACCCCGGCACGGGCGGGCGGATGTCGTGGTGGATCCCGGCGCGCAGGAGCCGGTCCAGCACACGGTGGCGAGCCTGGGGCTGGTGTCGCGCGGGCTGGGGGAGGAAGGCGGATACCAGGACACGCAGCGATACG
>JBGTFI010000634.1:0-2781 GCA_041747335.1 Phycisphaeraceae bacterium
GTGTGCATCAGCCCGCGCATGAACGTGCCGGTGGTCAGCACCACGGCGGGGGCGTGAAGGGTCCGTAGCCCTGGTTCCGCGGAGGGGTCGGCCGGATCACGTCCCGCGACCACGACGCCGCGAATCGCCCCCTCCTCGACCAGCAGCTCTTCCACCACACCCGCCAGGATCGTGATGTTCTCCCGCGTGCGCAGCAGCCGCTGAACTTCACGGGCGTAGCGGTACTTGTCGCTCTGGCAGCGCGGGCCCCGCACGGCCGGGCCTTTGGAGGCGTTGAGGACGCGAAACTGGATGCCCGTGGCGTCGGCGGCCATCCCCATCAGCCCGCCCAGGGCGTCGATCTCGCGGACGATCTGCCCCTTAGCCAGGCCCCCGATCGCCGGATTGCAGCTCATCGCCCCGATCTTGTCGGGATCGAGCGTCACCAGGGCCACCCGCGCCCCCAGGTTCGCCCCCGCCCAGGCGGCCTCGGCCCCGGCGTGCCCGCCGCCGATCACGATCAGGTCGAATTGTGCAGGGACCGACGGCATGGATCAGTTCAAGCACCCGACTTTGTGCGAAGCAGCATGAACTCCCACACCATGAACCCCAAGTCCCGTTAGCGAAGCGCCACCACCGCGCCGTCACCCTCCGCAGCCACCGCGAAGCTCTTCTCGGCGACCGCCTGGCCCGCGGCGTCGGTCACGGTCGCGGTGTAGCTCTCGCCGCCGGCGAGGGTCAGCTCGACCTCGCTCGTCCAAGGCACGTGCGCGACGATCTTCCCGCGATGCCGCACGGTCACCCATGCTCCGCCGTTGGTTTCGCCCGCGGGCGTCGAGAGTTTGACGGTTTTGCGGTGCGTGTAGAAGGGCGTGACATCGACCGCGTTCACATAACGGATCTTAAGATCCCAGATGAGCGGAAACCACATGCCCGTGTCCTCAAACGACGCGGCGTAGATGCGGTGCATCAGGGCATCGGGGTCGGCCTGGGCGGCGCGCTCGTAGAACCAGGTCTGGTCGAGCTTCCCCGCCTCGCACGCGCCGATGAACCGCCACTGCCCGTCCCACACCTCCACCCAGCTGTGGTTGCCCGGGACGCTCGTCCAGCGCGGCGTGCCCACGAACCTCGCGGGGATGCCCACCGCGCGGCAGGCGTCGATGAGCATGACCGAAAGCCCCGTGCAGGAGGCGAAGCCCGCCTCGATGGTTTCCTTGGGACTCTGGTCCGGCTTGGGACGCTGTGTCGCGTGGTACTTCACGTTGTACATGTCGAACGCGTCGGTGTTGAGGCGCACCGCCGTCTCTGCCATGCTCTTGGATTCCAGCGCGATCGGCATGAACGCCTCATAGAACTCCTCCCGCCAGGGGTCGCGCTTCTCATTAATGTTCGCGTAGGGAAGCACGTAATTGAGGAAGATCTCCTCCGGGATCGTCTTGCCCCAGGGCGACTCCTCGCGGGCCTTGTAGGCGTACTTGACGTGGTCCAGCAGGAACGCGGCCGAGAGGGTCGTCGCGTCGCGCTCGGGCATGTTGGCGATAAGGAAGACCATGGCCGCCCGCTGGGCTTCAGGGGTCTCCTTGAGGGCCTTGATCAGCTCCTCGCGGTTGTCGCCGGCGTTGCGGATCGAGGCGAACACCGCGAAACGCTGCTCATCGGGCAGTTCGATCCCCAGATCAAACCCACCCCGCCGCCCCTGCGCCAACGCGGGCAGAGCCGTTGCCAGAATCATGCCAAGGCAAACCACCACCTCGATCATTCTCGACCTGAGCATCATGCTGTCCTTTCGAAGAGTGGCCCGAAGCTCGAATGAGTCCGCAAGGCCTTGGATTGTACGCGAGGAACTCGTACGGGCCAAGTCCGGACCGCGGGCGGATTGGGCCATGAGGGTGCCTGAAAGCCCTCAACCCAGCCCCCCCCCGACACAACACCCCCTGACACTGGTATACTGACTGGTTTCCACGCGCTTGACGCCCCCGCCCCTGCCGCCGCCCCCGGAGCTGACCTGGCATGTTCAAGTTCTTCAGAAAGTACAACAAGTGGCTGCTGGTCATCGGCGGAACGATGCTGATGATCGTCTTCCTCCTGCCCGCGGGGGGGAACTTCTTCCAGCCAAGCGCCCGCACCCAGCCGATCGGAACGCTCGACGGCCGAAAGATCACCTTCGCCGACCAGGCCCGTGCGGTTGGAGAGCTTAACGCCCTGAAACTCCTTGGAAGGCGCGCGTCGGGGACCGAAGGGCTGCTGACCGGACTATCGGGGATTCCTGACGACCCGTTGGCATGGATGCTGGCGCTTCACGAAGCGGAGAAGCTCGGGCTTTCCGCCAGCGAGCTTGAATCCCGCAACGTTCTGGGATCCCTGGGGATCGATGACGCGGCCATGGCCCAGCTCGCCGCCGCCGGCGGCGCGACCCCGGACACCTTCGTCCACGTCATCCGACGGTGGCTGATGGTCCAGCGGTATCGCGAGCTGATGCTGGGGCTGTCGCACCTGAGCCCCACGGAGCGGATCGAGCGCATCGCCGGGATCATTCAGTTCGTCTCCCAGTTCGGGCAGCAGATCCCCAACCTTGACGGGATCATCCAGATGCAGCTCATGGCCGCACAAGGCTCGCCCCGCTTCAGCGAACCGCTGGCGCAGCACATGATCGCCAACAGCCTCTCCCAAGCGCAGGTCGCTCTCGTGGCCGTGCCCGCCTCGCGGCACGAGGCCGCGGTCCAGAATCAGCCCCTTGACCCGGCACTGGTGCAGGCGCTCTTCGAGACCTACCGCGAAGCCCTGCCCGGGCAGGGCCTGCCC
>JBGTFI010000635.1:0-7352 GCA_041747335.1 Phycisphaeraceae bacterium
CACCGGCGTCGGCGACCTGGCGACCACCTGCTTCTCCCCCACAGGCCGGAACCGCACCTGCGGGGAGCAGCTCGGCAGGGGGCGGAAGCTCGACGACGTCCTGGCGGACATTCACGGAATCGTCGAAGGCGTCCCCACCACGCGCGCCGTCGTCGCCCTGGCCGAGCGCTACCACGTCGAGATGCCCATCACCCAGGCCGTCCACCAGGTTCTTTTCGAGGGCATGGACCCGCTGGAGGGCATCTCTCGGCTGATGAGCCGGGAACTCAAAGCCGAGCGTGTCGGGTAGCGAACGGCGCTCATTATCCTCGCTAACCCGGATTTATCTTGACGCCCTGACCCCCGCGCAGTAGATTATGAGGTGTGGGTAATCTGCGCATCGCGCTGGCGGTGCGGGCATGCGTTCATCTTGCCGGCCGGAGGCAGGTCTGAAAGGGCGGGAGATCAGCCGCGTGTGGGTCTTGGAGAGAGAGTCTATCGCATCGATGCGGGCCGCGCTGGAGATGGCCGGGCCGATGCCTTTCAAGTCTATGATTGACAATATTTTATCGCGCTAAGACGCCGGCGGCCTAAGTCGGCCGCCGCTGGTTTCAGTTCAAGCAGGAAAAGGAGGATAGAATGCATCGAAGATTCAATCGTGCGACGGCTGGTTCCGCGTTCGCTGCGGGCCTGGCCATCTGGGCGGGTACGGCGGTGGCGGTGCTTCCCCCGGTCATTTCGGATCCGGATAGCCGACTCCCCGATCCCGGGCTCATGCCCGGCCCATTCCCCTTCACGGTCACCGCCGCGAACGTCAACGTCACCCCCCTTCCCGGCGGCACCTACAACGGTGCGGACCAGGACAACCTGCTGGTCGAGATCCAATCTGCCGGACCCTACATGTGGACCGAATCGCGGCACAATGAGGGCGACGTCGCGATGCTGATCAGCCCGTTCGATCCCAATGATCCGAGCTACTTCCCGCCCGACACGTTCGTGAACAACTACCAGCCGCTTCAACCGGCCATGCCCGATTTCGCGAACACCACCCTGGCCTGGCGCGTCAATCAGCAGGTCGGCGGGCTGTTCGCCACCGTCCGGCACAACGGCATCGACCAGCAGCTGCTCTCGGGCGGCGAAGCGGTCGGTGTGATTCACGGCCTGGCCTACTTCAACAACGACTTCGGCCAGGGCTGGGGTTTCCGGATGAATGACGGGGTGTTCGCCAACGGCGGCAACGGTTCTTCAGACCTCCAGATGGGCATCGCCGGGTTCAGCGGCGGCGCGGGCGAAGCCAGCTTCGACGTCGCGACCACCATGTTCCCCTACGCACACGACTGGGTCGGCGCCTGGGTGAACCAGATCGACAACAACGTCCTCGCGGCCGACGGCGCGTTCGGTTCCAGCCATCCGGGCCTGGCCGGTCAGGGCGCCGAGGTGGTCCAGTGGACGGCCATCACCAGCGACCCGCTCGACGGGTTCAAGGCCCGGGTGGTGCTGCCCGGGGACATGACGCCGGAGAACGGAATGCTCATCGTGGCCGCGGCCAACGGTGACAACGACGCCAAGATCGCCGGCGGAGCGGGGCGCGACGGCGGGTGGGACGTGGTCGTCCGCGACGCCAGCCCGCCCAGCGAAGAGCTGGCCGAGGCCTACCTCGAAGGAACCATCGGGGCGCTCGGAGCCCAGTCCGAGTTCCAGTTCATGTACGTCGATTATCGCTCGCCCGGACTGGTCGGCGGGCTGATCGATGCCGACGGCAACACCGTCCAGGCCGCGGGCGAGAATCAGTTCTCCATCACCCGCACCGGCACTGGCGTGTACGCCATCTCCGTCTTTGAGTCTGACGGCCAGACCAAGAAGACCGAGGATGACGGCGTGCTTGTTCTGAGCGTCTCGGGTCATGCCCCCGGACAGGAAGACCTGGCCGACCTGTCGTTCATGTCCTACGAGTACGACGGCGTGGATTCGGGCGACTTTATCGTCCAGGCCCGCCGCGTCACCGCCATCAACGCCACCGAGGAAGAGGGCGGCAACTTCTGGGGCGATGTGCTCTCACTCGTGGACATCGACTTCAGCTTCATGTGGATCGACTTCGAGAACCCCGTCCAGGGTTTTGTCGCGGGAGACATGAACCGTGACTTCGCCCTCGACGCGTTCGACGTGAACCCCTTCGAGGCCGCCCTTGCGGACGGTGAAGCGTTCGCCGCGGCGAACCCCTTCACCACCGCCTCCGTCGTCGGCGACTTCAACGGCGACGGCGTCCTCGACGCCTTCGACGTGGCCGGGTTCGAGGCCGCCCTGGCCGGTTCCGGCGGCGCCGTTCCCGAGCCCGCTTCCCTGATGCTCCTGGGCATCGGCGGGCTGGCGATGCTCCGCCGCACCCGCCGCTGAGCCTCGCCCGCGACTCGACATCCTGATTCCCACAAGACCCCGGCCGAACCCTCGGCCGGGGTCTTCATTTGAGTCGCCCCACTGAAGAGGCGCGCCCCACGGAAGACACCCAACCCTTGGCAACCGACGATTCCAGCCGTATCGTGTGGGGCAGCGCGGCTGCGGCCGTGAATCCTCCGCGCGTAGCTCAGCAGGATAGAGCAGCCGCCTTCTAAGCGGCAGGTCGGTGGTTCGAGTCCACCCGCGCGGGCTTCCCTACCCCCACCCCCTCGCTATATTCTGCCCTCACCGGCGCGGCATGAGGTCGCGCGGCCGGTAGACTGAATCAACCCCCTGTTCGCCACGGAGGGCCCGCGGATTGGCACGTAAACGACAAAGCTCGGATTCCCCCCCGGCCGACCGCTCGCTCTTCGATGAGTCGGGTGGTGCATCTTCCGGAGGGGGTTCCGGGGGCTCTTCCGGGGGGAATGGTCAGGCGGTTGTCGCCCTCCATGAAGCCGCCGAGCAGCGGTACCTCAACTACGCCCTTTCGGTCATCACCAGCCGGGCGCTGCCGGACGTCCGCGACGGGCTGAAGCCCGTTCAGCGGCGTATCCTGTTCACCATGTGGCAGGCGCGCCTCACGGCCGAGGCCAAACACCGCAAGTGCGCCAAGGTCGTCGGCGATGTCATGGGCGCCTACCACCCCCACGGCGACAGCGCGATCTACGATGCCCTGGTGCGCATGGCCCAGCCGTTCATGATGCGCGCGCCGCTGATCGACGGATCGGGCAACTTCGGCTCGATGGACGGCGACCCGGCCGCGGCCATGCGATACACCGAGTGCCGCCTGGCGCCCGTCAGCACGGAGCTGCTCTCCGAAATCGGCTTCGACACTGTCCCCTACCAGCCCAACTACGACGGCACGAAGTCCGAGCCGGTGGTCCTCCCGGCCAGGTACTGCAATCTGCTGGTCAACGGCGCTTCGGGCATCGCCGTGGGGATGGCGACGAACATTCCGCCGCACAACCTGGGGGAGGTGTGCGCGGCCCTGGTGAAGCTGGTTGATGCCCAGGTGGAGGATCGCGAGCTTTCAAGCCGGCAACTGTGTCGATGGATCAAAGGCCCGGACTTCCCCACCGGCGGGCAGATCCTGAGTACGGCCGAGGAGATCAAGGCGATCTACGAGAGCGGCAGCGGGTCGATCCGAGTGCGCGGGACGTGGGAATCCGGGCCGGTGACGCGTTCCTCCAAGACGATTCACATCACCTCCATCCCCTACGGCGTGAACAAGGCCACGCTGGTCGAACAGATCGGGGACGTGGTGCTGTCGCGCAAGATGCCGCTTCTTCTGGACGTGCGCGACCTCTCGACGGACGATGTGCGCATCGCGCTGGAGCTCAAGGCCGATGCCGATGAGCAGAAGGTGATGGCGTACCTGTTTAAGCACACGCCTCTGCAGACGACCTTCGCGGTGAACATGACCTGCCTCGTGCCGACGGAGAATCCGCTGGTCGGCCGGCCGGAGCGCTGCGACCTTCGCACGGTGCTGTGGCACTTCATCCACTTCCGGCTGGGGGTCGTCACCCGCCGCCTCGATCACGAGCTTGAGGCCCTGCGTCGGCGGATTCACATCCTCGAAGGTTTCGCGGCCGTCTTTGATGCGCTCGATGAGATCATCAAGCTCATTCGCGCCTCGGACGGCAAGGCCGACGCCGCGAAGAAGATCATCGCCCGCTTTTCGCTGGATGAGGAGCAGACCGATGCGATCCTGGAACTGAAGCTCTATCGCCTGGCGAAGCTGGAAATCCTTGTGATTCAGGAGGAGCTCAAGGAGAAAGAGAAGCGGGCCAGGGAGATTCAGCGACTGCTGAAGGATGAAGATGCCCGCTGGAAGATTGTGCGCGGGGAGCTCGAGGAGATCGAGAAGGTCTATGCGAAAAAGGATCCCCGGCGGACGGTGATCGAATCGGTCGAGGACGAACCGGAGTATTCGGCAGAGGACTTCATCATCGCCGAGGATGCGCACGTGCTGGTGACGCGCGACGGGTGGGTCAAGCGCCAGCGGGAGATCAAGGATCCTTCGGCCACGCGCCTGCGCGAGGGGGACGAGGTGCTGGCCTGCTTCGCGGGCTCGACGCGGGCGACGTGCGTGTTCTTCTCGAACTTCGGCGTGGCGTACACCTCCAGGATCCTCGACATCCCCGCGACCACAGGGCACGGCGAGCCGGTGCAGAAGCTCTTCAAGCTAAAGGACGGTGAGAAGATCGTCGCGGCGATGAGCCTCGACCCCCGAGCGATCGGGGACATCCAAGCCGACCCTAAGAAGCCCGACTACGCTCCGATGACCCACGGACTGGCGGCGACCAGCGACGGGTACGCCTTCCGCTTCGGCTTCGAGGAGTTCGCCGAGCCCAGCACCCGCTCCGGCCGCCGCTTCGCCCGTCCCGCCAAGGGGGCGCAGGTCGTCACCGTGGCGGCGATTCACGGCTCGGAGACCATCCTCGCCGCCACCGCCGGCGCCCGGGCAATGCTGTGCCCAGCCGAGGAAGTCAATTACCTCTCCGGGCCGGGCAAGGGCGTGCTGCTGATCAAGCTCGGCAAGGATGATCGCCTGCTGGGCTTCAAGGCCTCGGTGGGCGACCGCGACCTGCTCACCGTCGAGACCTCGCGCGGCGGAACGCAGACCATCAGCACCACGAAGTACGAAGTCACCTCGCGCGGCGGCAAGGGCAGGGAAATCCTCAAACGCGGCGAGTTCGTTCGGATCGTGCCGGAGGAGGTGGCGGCGCCGGTGTTGGTCGAGGAGGGGTGAACCAGGCCGTGTGGAGATCGAAGAGCAGGAAACGCTTGATCCCACATCCTCACGCCGCCAGCGGAATCGACCTGCCCAGGTAGCCGCTGAGTTGGCGCTGATCCTCTTCGCCGGCGAAGTGTTCGATGGTCAGCCCCATGCGTGATGGCCCAAGATTATCCCATTCATCGTGGATGCGGACGACTCGGCCGGTCGCCTCGAAGGTGGCGTGCCACGCTCCCGGGAGCATCACGCGAAAGTCCACGTGGGTTCCGGGAGCGAGGGACTGATCGAGTTCGAAGCGGATGCCGGTGGCGCTGACGTCGTAGACGTGTCCGGTCCAGAGGAAGGTTTCGTCGCCGTGGGGTTTGACGCGGATCAGCGTATACATCGGAGGAAGTTTCAGTCGCGGGAAGCGTCGGGGGTCCTGGGGAGCTTGCGCGACTTGCGACATGGTTTCCTCCTTGCGCGGCGAGTGTCACTCGCGGGCGCGTTCAGCATGTGTTCCGCCGAAAAATATCGTCGCGGGCTGAGGCCGGGTTTAGGCGGTTAGCGGAACCGGCCGCCAAAAAACACGGTTCCTGAAGCGATCGAAGTCAGGTTGCCGATAACGACCATGGGCCGGGGGAACATCGGAACCAGCGATGGACTTATCGGCCGGCCGCGCGACCACGATCCGTCGCCCGGCGGCGCGAACCACCCCCCAGGCGAGCGGCCCATGACGGCAAGTTCCCAGGTGCAACAAGCCCCCCAAGGGGCGCGAACCCTCATCATCGGCACCGGGCTTACGGTCCGGCAGCTCTGCGGGCAGTTGGCGCTTCTGTCCCGCACGCCACAGGTCGTCGGGGTGCTGCTGCCCCCCGGCGTGGACCGATCACCCGCGGACTTATCTGTCGCTCCCCCGCGTCTGGGAGATTTTGACGACCTCAACGACGTACTGCAGCGCGAGGAAGTCGAGCAGGCCCTGATCTGCCTTCCTGTCACGATGCATGAACAGATCCGTACGCTGACCGAGACTCTGGACGCCGCCGGGGCAAGCTGGAGATTCCTGCCTGCCTTGTCGGACCAACTGACCGGAAGAGCGACCTTCACCGCGCGCGGGGTGACGATCAGCGCTTGCGCTGACGAGCTTGGAGCCTTGGACGCGGGAGCGTTATTGGACCGCCGGCCGCGGCCACTGGACCAGTCCGCCATCGAGCGCACGGTGGCGGGCAACGTGGTGCTCATCACCGGCGCGGGGGGATCGATCGGTTCGGAGCTGGCGCGGCAGGCCGCGGGCTATCGCCCGGCGCGGCTGATCCTCGTGGAGCGAAGTGAGAACGCCCTGTTCGAGATTGACCGTGAGCTGGCCCGGCGATTCCCCGACCTCCCCCGGGCTGCCGTCCTGCACGACGTCACCGACGCGTCTCGCACACGCTCGATCATCGCACGCCACGGGCCGCAGATCATCTTCCACGCCGCCGCCCACAAGCACGTGCCGATGATGGAAGATCACCCCGCGCAGGCCGTTGAGAACAACTTCTACGGAACGCGGTCGATCGCCGACGCGGCGCTCGCCCAGGGGGCCGAGCGGTTCGTGATGATCTCGACGGACAAAGCCGTGAACCCGACCTCCGTGATGGGCGCGAGCAAGCGCCTGGCGGAGCTGTACATCCAATACCTCAATCAGCAGGGCCGCACCAGGTTCTGCATGGTGCGGTTCGGGAACGTGCTCGGATCGGCGTGCAGCGTGCTCCCGATCTGGACGCGCCAGCTCGCCCAGGGCGGACCGATCACGATCACCCACCCCGCGATGACGCGCTACTTCATGACGATCCCCGAAGCCGCCGGGTTGGTGATGCAGTCGGCGACGCTCGGCGAGGGACGTGGCCAGCGCCCCAAGGCCGGCGGCGGGGAGGTTTTTGTGCTGGACATGGGCGAGCCCATCCGGATTCTCGACCTGGCCCACCGCTTCCTCCGCAGCCGGGGGCTCGAGCCGGATGTCGATATCCGCGTGATCTTCACGGGCGTGCGGCCGGGGGAGAAACTCTACGAAGAACTCTCCTACGCCAGCGAAGAGCTGATCCCCACACCGCACGAGTCGATCCGCCGGTGGCGCACCGCGCCGCCCGATGCGGCGCGCATCCGCCAGATGACCGAGACGTTCGACCGGCTTCGCCGGCCGTCCAGCGCCTCAGGCCACGCCTGGGATTCGGCGCCGCCCGAT
>JBGTFI010000636.1:0-1787 GCA_041747335.1 Phycisphaeraceae bacterium
ATCGGGCGGCCGCTGGATGAGGCGAGAAGCGGGTTCATGCTCGCGGAGATGGGCGCGGCGGTGATGCTGGAAGCGGCGGGTGAGCCGACGGCGGGGATGATCGAGCTGATGGATACGGCCGTGGGGTGTGAGACGGAGAACCTGGTCCGCTCCAGCGCGGCCATGCCGGTCCTGCGGAGGGTGGCGGGGCGGATCTTTTCGCATGGGGAAGTAGATGTCATTCATCCCCACGCCACGGGCACGAATGAGCACGATCCCGCGGAGCTTGCGGCGCTTTCGGGAGCGTGGATGAATGCGGGATGCGGGTCCGGGTGGCCTGGGGTGTACGCGGTGAAGGGCGCGCTGGGGCATGGGCTTGGCGCCTCGGGGCTGGCATCGCTGGTGGTCGCGTGCATGATCGCGAAGGCTGGCCGGATGCCGCCGATGGGGTGGTTGGAGCGCCCGATCGATTCGCCGCTGTTGCGCGACGGGCCGCAATGCGTAGCGTTTGATCGTCACGCGGTGTTCGCGGCGGGGTTCGGGGGGACGGTGGCGGGGGCGCTGGTGGGATTGAGGGGGCAGGTGTTGTGAGTTGTGAGTTGTGGGTTGTGGGTTGTGGGTCTGGGGTGTTGAATGACTTGGGGGTGGCGGTGGGGTAGAATCAGATCGTCCTTTCACCTTCCTGTTCAAGGAGCCAGGCCGTGATCACCTCCCCGCGATCGAATGAGTCCATGAGCGATGGCATGTCCCGGCGCGGGTTCCTTCGCGTGACGGCGGGGGTGGGCGCGGCGGTGGCCGGGACGGCGGGAGCGCCGCTGGTCTGGCCTGTCGCATCGGCCCGTGCAGCGGCCGGGGGGGCTGGGTTCACCGGCGCAGTCGTGGGCGACAGCGAGAACCTTGTGGCGCAGTTGTTCACGAGCCTGAACGAAGCCCAGCGGGCGGTGATCGTCAAGGGTTACGATGATCCGCTGCGCCTGCGCGTGGATGCCAACTGGCGCATCACCAAACCGATCGCGGAGGTGCTCGACGCCGACCAGCAGGATCTCGTCAAGCAGGTCTTCACCGGCCTGCACAGCGAGGAATACGCGGGGAAGGTGCTCGAGCAGGTGAACCACGACAACGTCGGTCACGGTGGCTTTTCGGGTTGTTCGATCGCCATCTTCGGCGAGCCGGGCGGGCGGGAAAAGCCATTCGAGTTCGTCTTCACCGGAAGGCACGTCACGCGGCGATGCGATGGGAACCACACGGATGGGCAGGCGTTCGCCGGGCCGATGTTTTACGGGCACGCGTTCGAGTCGTTCAACGAGAAGCCCACCCATCCGGGCAACATCTACTGGTACCAGGCCGTGCGCGCCAACGAGCTTTACCAGATGCTCGACGGCAGGCAGCGCCAGCTGGCGCTGCGGGACGATCCCCGCGCGGAGCGTTCGACGAAGACGGTCGAGCTGCGCGCCGCCGGCGAGATTCCCGGCCTGCCGTGGACGGAGCTTTCGGCGGATCAGAAGTCTCACGCGATGCTGATCCTTAAGGATCTGCTTTCCCCCTTCCGCCCGGCGGACTCGGCCGAGGCGCTGGCGGTGATCGAAGCCGGGGGGCTGGATAAGCTGAGGCTTTCCTACTTCGAGAACATGGACCTGGGTGACGACGGCGTGTGGGACGTGTGGGAGCTTGAAGGCCCGCAGTTGGTCTGGCACTTCCGGGGCTCGCCGCACGTTCACACGTGGGTGCGGGTGAGGGGGTAGCGAAAATGCCCGAATGCCCGAATGACGAATGCACGAAGGGGGATCGAGATACGCCGCGCGTCTCAG
>JBGTFI010000637.1:0-3446 GCA_041747335.1 Phycisphaeraceae bacterium
CTCGCGCAGGCGCGGGTGACGGGGGAGCGCATCGTCGCCGAGGCCCGCGCGCGAGCCGCGGCCGAGAGCGAACAGGTGATCGCCAAGGCGCGCGAGGATGGTCATGCCGACGGGCTTGCCCGCGGGCTGGAGGAGGGGCGAAAACAGGGACGCGATGAGGCGCTGGCGCAGATGAAGGCGCGGCTCGAGAAGCTCGAGGAGGCCTGGCTGGCAGCCGGGGGGGAGCTCGAGGCCCGGCGAGAGGAGACGATGCGTCAGGCCAAACGCGGGGTGCTGGAGCTGGCCGTCGCGATGGGGCGAAAGGTCGTTCATCGGGTGATCGAGGTCGATCCAGGAGTCATTGAAGACCAGCTTGAGTTGGCGCTGGGGCTGGTGCTGCGTCCGCTAGATGTGACGATCCGTGTTCATCCGGAGGACGCCCCGCTCGTGGACGAGGTCATGCCCCGGCTGCGCGAGCAGTATTCACACCTGAAACACGTCACGATCGTGGAGGACCAAGCCCCCGGCCGCGGAGGGTGCGTGATTGCGTTCGGCCAGGGCAGGATCGACGCCTCCATCCAGACGCAGCTTGAGCGTATTGTCCAGGCGCTGCTGCCTGTGGGCACAGCCGTTGCGGGTGTCCATGCGCAGGCGAACGAAGCCGGCTCGTCGTCGTCCGGGGATGCGCCCGATGAGGGACCATCGGCGGATCAGGCGACGGACGGGCAAACCCCGCCGGAATCGCGTTAGAGAGCGGTTTCACGAGGTTTCGATCGTCTGACGGTGCGGCGCCCACGTTGCTGTCGCATGGAAACCGACCATGATGCTGTCACAGGCCACCGAATTGATCGACGGCGCCGCCGCGCTGGAATTGCGCGGTACGGTGACGCAAGTGCGCGGTCTGGCGGTACACGTGGCGGACCTGGCCGCGCCTGTGGGTGCGACGGTAAGAATTATTTCAAGGCAGGGCGCGGGAAGGTTGTCCGAGGCGCCCGGTATGCTCGGCGAAGTCGTCGGGTTCGGCGACGAGCGAGCGATCATCATGCCCTGGGGTTCTACAGGGGGCGTGGCGCGCGGGGACCGGGTGATCGTGGATGACTTCGCGCAGCGGGTGCGCGTCGGCGAGGCGCTGCTGGGCCGCGTGCTGGACGGACGCGGGGAGCCGATCGACGGTGGCGGGCCGCTGGAGGAGACGACGTTGCGCCCGCTCACCCCGCCGGGGATCGATGCGCTCTCGCGCCCGCCGATCCGAGAACCGCTGGCGACGGGGGTGCGGGCGATCGATGCGTTGCTCACGCTGGGAAGAGGGCAGCGCATCGGCATCTTCGCCCCTCCGGGGCTGGGCAAGAGCACGCTGCTGGGGATGATGGCGCGGCACACCGCTGCCGACGTGAGCGTGATCGCGCTGGTGGGGGAGCGCGGGCGCGAAGTGCGGGATTTCATCGAGAACAACTTGGGCCCGGAGGGTCTTGCTCGGAGCGTGGTGGTCTGCGCCACCGGCGACGAACCGGCGCTCTTGCGCATCCGTGCGGCGCTGGCGGCCACGACGATCGCGGAGTATTTCCGGGATCAGGGCAAGGACGTGATGCTGCTGATGGATTCGGTCACGCGGTTCTGCCAGGCGCAGCGCCAGGTGGGACTGGCCGCGGGAGAGCCTCCGGCGACGAAGGGGTATCCGCCGAGCGTGTTCGCGTCGCTGCCGATCCTGCTTGAGCGTTCGGGGCGGACGCAGCGCGGGTCGATCACCGGTCTTTACGCGGTGCTGGTGGAGGGCGATGACCTTTCCGAGCCGATCGCCGATGCGGCGCGCGGGGTGCTGGACGGGCACATTCAACTGAGCCGCGCGCTGGCGGGGCGCGGGCACTGGCCCGCGATTGATGTCAGCTCGTCGATCAGCCGCCTGGCGGTGGAAGTCACCGATGCCGAGCAGCAGGCGGCGCAGCGACAGGTGCTTCGCCTGATCAGCGACTATGCGCAGGTCGAGGACCTTCTGACGATCAACGCGTATGCGCGGGGCGCCCGCCCGGAAATCGACCTTGCGATTGATTGCCGCAAGGAGATCGAAGCGTTCCTTCAGCAGGGACGGCTGGAGGTCAAGGGGCAGGCGGGCTTCGAGCAGGCGCGCGGGCAACTGATGGCGCTGATGCAGGGGATCGAGTCCAGGCGTCTGAAGCTCGCTCAGGCGGCGGGACAGTCCGGCAGGGGAGCGCTTCGACCCGGATCGTGAAGGATCAGTGACGCATGGCGAAGTTCAGATTCCAGTTTGAGAAGGTGCTCGAGCATCGGCGCTCGATTGAGGAAGCGCGCTTGCGGGAGCTGCGCGCGCTGAGCGACGAACGGGCGGCGATGCAGGGCGAGATCCAGGGACTCGCAGCCGCGATCACGCGCTCGAGACTGGAGCTCGGAGCCTCGCTGATCGGCAAGGTGGACCTGTCGCAGGTGGCGCGGTTCGCGCAATTCAGCGGGCAGACGCGCTTCCGGGTGCAGGAGGTCGCGATGGGGATGGCGGTGCTTGAGCGGCGCATCGTCGAGGCGAGGCAGCGTGTCGTGGAGGCGCGCCGCGACCGGCGCGCCCTCGAACTTCTCCGTGAGCGGCGACTGGAGGCCTGGAAACGCGAGCAGGATCGCCGTGAGACCGTGGAGCTTGATGATCTGAGCGCCGGGGTGAGCGCCCGGCGGGTGATGGAGGTCGGTTCGTGAAGTCCGCGTGGATCGCCATCATGATCGCGCTGGTGCTCAACGTGCTGGGCGCGGTGGGGTTCGTGGGCTATCTCTACGGGACGGATCGACTTGATCTCGAGCGTCTGCGGCGCGTCGCGGCGGTTTTCGAGATGACCCTTGAGCAGGAGAACGCGGCTCAGGAGCAGGCCGAACTGCTCCGGCAGGCGCAGGCGAAGGAGCAGGCCGAGGCCGAGCACCTGCGCCGCGTGGCGATGGGACCGCAATCGATGACCGATCGTCTGGCGTTGATGCAGCAGGTGAGCGATGTGGCCGCGGAAACCGAGAATCGCCGCGCAGATGATTTGCGGGCCGTTCAGCGAAGGCTTGATCAGGGCTGGTCCGAGCTTCGAAGGGAAAAGGAGGCACTTGACGCCGAACGGGTGGCGTTCGAGGCGCAGACGCGCACGCTTCGTGAGCAGCGCGAGGACCAGGCGTTTCAACAGGCGGTGGCGCTCTATGAGAGCATTCCCGCGAAGCAGGCGCGTCAGCAGTTCATGGAGCTGATCGCGGGCGGGCGGATGGATCAGGTGGTGGATTATCTGGCGAGCATGAACAAGCGCAAGGCGGTGGGCGTGCTCAGTGAGTTCAAGGGTCCGGAGGATGTGCCGGTGGCGACGGAACTGCTTGAGCGGCTGCGCGCGCGGGGCGTGCTGAATCCGGATGACGCGATGGCGGACATGAACGCGCCCGGGCAAGGAGAGAACCGATGAAAGTTGCGGCGCAAGAACAACAGGCGGTTGCGGCGC